>DASRBU010000021.1:0-3712 GCA_035653475.1 Candidatus Dormiibacterota bacterium
CGTCGACCAGCGGGGTCTCGGGGGAGATGCGCCCCTCCGGCGAGACCGCGACCAGGGGGGTGAGGACCAGGCCGGCGCCGCTCGTCACCGCCGGGCGCCAGTCCTCGACCGGGGCCAGCGCGATCCGGTTGGGGAGGGTGAGCGAGCGCAGGCGGAGGGGGGCGAACCCGGGTGGGGGCGCCACCCGCGGCGTCTCGGGCCGCGCCTCCGGGACTTGGGCCCCGTCGCCTCCCGTGGCCCCGGCCCAGAACCGAGCCTCGACCCGGCGCACGAACTCGGGGTCGCGCAGGGCCAGGTTGTGGTGGGTGATGCGCGGGGTCCGGGTCATCAGCTGGTAGGTGAACTGGAGCGGCTCGAAGCCCAGGTAGCGCTCGAGCGAGTCGAAGTAGGCGGCCGAGACCCGGGCCGCCTCCTGCATCCGCTCCACCGCCGGCTGGCGCTCCAGCTCGTACTCGGCCAGCGCCGCCTCCCGGTTGCCCTTCCACTTGACCAGGGCCCGGGCCAGGGCGATGGCGTCCTCCATGGCCAGCCGGGTGCCGGCCCCGACCGAGAAGTGGGCGGTGTGGGCGGCGTCGCCGAGCAGGACCACGTGGCCGTGGTGCCAGGAGCGACAGCTGATCCAGGGGAAGCTGATCCAGAGCGAGCGGTTGGAGATCATCCGCCGGCCCGGGCCCAGGTCCTCCTGGAACACGGCCTGGGTGAAGGCGAGCGATGCCTCCTCGTCCATCGCGTCCAGGCCGGCCCGGCGCCAGGTCGACTCGGAGACCAGCACCACCATGGTCGAGCGCCGCCGGTCGTAGGGGTAGCAGTGGGCCTGGAAGAGGCCCCAGGGCGTCTCCCGGAAGACGTAGGTGAAGACCGGCAGGGCGAAGTCGGCCCCGAACCAGGCGTACTTCGAGGGGTGGGGCTCGACGCTGGCGCCGAGGAGGTCGGCGTAGGTGCGCCGGGTGAGGGAGTTGGCGCCGTCGGCTCCCACCACCAGGTCGGCGTCCAGGTGGGGCTCGAGCGAGGTGATCTCGTGGTGGAAGGTCAGCTCGACCCCGAGCCCGCGGGCGCGCTCCTGCAGGATGCGGAGCAGCTGCTTGCGCTCGATGCCCGAGTAGGCGTTGCCCCGGACCCGGGTGGTCGTGCCCCGGTAGCGGACGTCGAGCGGGTCCCAGCGGGCGAACGACTCCGTGATCCGGAGGTAGCTCTCGTAGTCGGCGTCCTCCAGCTCGCCCAGCGAGCCCTCGGAGAACACGACCCCAAAGCCGAAGGTGGCGTCGGGGGCGTTGCGCTCGAAGACGCGGATCTCGTGCCCGGGGTCGGCCTTCTTCATCAGGATGGCGAAGTAGAGGCCGGCCGGTCCCCCGCCCAGGACGTCGATCCTCACCCCGGGCCTCCCAGGGCGTCGGCCAGGCGCTCCAGCTGCTCCACCGAGGGGAGGGTGGGGAAGAGGAGCAGCTGGTCGCAGCCCTCGTCCTCGTAGGCGCGGACGAAGTCCCGCACCGCCTGCGGCGTGGCCAGGCAGCCGGCCGCGATCCGGCCGGCGTGGCCGCCGGCGAAGGCGTAGTAGCGCCGCAGCTCGTCGCGGCCGCGCTCGACCTCGGCCGCGTCGCCCAGCGCCCAGTAGGCCTGGCCCCACAGCTCGGGCCGCCCCGGCCGGCCGGCGTCGACCCAGGCCGCCCGGGCCCGGGCGGCGGCGGCGGCGAAGGCCCGGGGCGGGCCGCCGTTGTGGACGAAGCCGTCCGCGTAGCGGGCCATGCGGGCGTGGGCGGGGCCGCCCAGCCCCCCGACCAGAAGGCGGGGGCCGTCGGGCCGGGCCGGCCGGGGCCCGGGCTGCCCCTGCTCCCAGAGCAGGCGCAGGCGGACCAGCTGCTCGGAGAGGACGCGGCCCCGGCGGCGGTGATCGACCTCGGCCGCCCGGTAGTCCTCCTGGCGGGCGCCCAGCCCCAGCCCCAGGACCAGGCGGCCGCCGGAGAGCAGGTCCAGGCTCGCCGCCTGTTTGGCCAGCAGGGCCGTGCTCCGCAGCGGCCCGATCAGGACCGTGGTCGCCAGCCGGACCCGCTCGGTGACCGCGGCCGCGGCGGCGAGCGCGACCAGGGGGTCCCAGCAGTCGTAGACGACGCGGTCCAGGGTGCCCAGGGAGGCGAAGCCTCGCTCCTCGGCCAGCCGCGCCCAGGCCAGCGTCAGCTCCCGGCCGACGCCGGGGATGGCGGTGGGCAGACCGACCCCGATCCTCAGAGCGCCACCTCCAGGAGGTCGCCCCGCTGGCGCAGCTGGGCGCCCCAGCCCGCCCCCGCCGCCTGGAGCAGCTCCCGGACCCGCCCCACCCGCTCCGGGTGGGCGCGCACCGGCTCCCCCCGCTCGTCGAGCCGGCCGACCAGCAGCCCGGCCCGGATGGCCCGACCGTCTCCGTCGAGGTCGACCAGGGCGATGGCGGCGTCGCGGCTGAAGGCCGCTGCCCCGGGCCCCCGGTAGCCGAAGACCAGCGAGCCGAGGCCGTGGAAGACCGGCACGCCGTCGATCACCTCGATCCCCTGCAGGGTGTGGGCGTGGCAGCCGAAGACGGCCGAGGCGCCGGCCCCGGCCAGGGCCCGGGCCAGCTCGCGCTGGTAGCCCTCGGCCGCGGCCCGGTGGCTGACCCCCCAGTGCACGAGCACGACCACGCACGACGACCGCTCCCGGGCCCGGCGGACGGCGGCCAGCAGGCGCCCGGCGTCCTCGGGCCGGACGGCGGTCACGGCCCGGGGCGGCCAGCCCGGCTCCCACTCGGTCCGGGCCGGATCGAACTCCCACCGGGTCGTCACCCGCAGCCCGGCCATGCCCGGGCCGCGCTCCGAGGCGAGAAAGGAGGTCGGGGCCACGCAGGTGGCGGCGATGAGGGCCACGCCCCCCACCAGGCGAGGGGCGAAGGCGGCCTCGACCCGATCGCCCAGGCCCAGGGTCCGGATGCCGCGTGCCTCGATCTCGGCCGCCATGGCCCGCAGCCGCTCCCAGCCGTGGTCACCGGCGTGGTTGTTGGCCAGGCTCACGGCGTCCAGCCCGAGGCCGGCCAGGTCCTCCAACAGCGCCGGCTCGCCGCGCAGGGTGAGCCCTTCGCGGACCGGGGCCTCGTCCGGCGCCAGCACCACCTCCAGGTTGGCGAGGCTCACCTCGGCCTCGGCCAGGGCCGGCAGCAGCGACGCCGCCGGCCGCCCCAGCGGCCGCAGCAGCACCAGGTCGCCGGCGGCGGCGATCCGGAGGGTCACGTCCGCACGCCGTAGCGGCGCAGGAGCCGCCCGGTGACGATGCGGATCACCCGGTCGTAGGTGAACCCCATCGCGCCCAGGACCAGGATGCCGGCGAAGACCTGGTCGGTGGCGGCGTAGTTGCGCGCGTTCCAGATCAGGGCGCCGATGCCGCGCTCGGCGGCGATGATCTCGGCCGAGACGATGGTCAGGAAGGAGTTGCCCATGGCCAGCCGGGACCCGGTCACGAGGTAGGGGACGGTGGCCGGGAAGACGACCCGGGAGAGGGTCTGGAGCCGGTTCGCGCCCAGGGCGGCGGCCGCCCGCAGCTTGACCTCCTCGACCGCGAGCACGCCGGCGACGGTGTTGAGGGTGATGATGAAGACGGTGGTGTAGAAGATCAGCACCACCTTCGAGGTCTCGCCGATGCCGAACCAGATGATGGCCAGCGAGACGAAGGCGATGGGGGGGATGAAGCGGAAGAACTCCACGTAGGGGTCGAA
>DASRBU010000022.1:0-25196 GCA_035653475.1 Candidatus Dormiibacterota bacterium
CCGGGGAACAGCTGGTTCCTGCGCGGCACCACCGGCCTCACCGCCTTCCCCGGTGACGCCGCCCCCAGCCCCCCGCCGGGCTCCGCCCCGCCCGACTACGGCGTCCCCCCCGACCCCGGCACCGGCCCCCAGGTCGCGGGCGCGGCCTGCGGATCCCGCCGGCAGCCGTGCGCCTCCCCACAGCCCACGGCCACCCCCTCGCCCGGGGCGGGAAACCCGTCCCCGGCTCCCCCCATCCTGCCCCTGCCCACGCCCCCCCACCGGCACTGACGGCCGGACGGAGTGAGGCCACGGCCACGAGGACGTCCAGGCGGTGGCGGCCGGCGGCGCTCTGAGCCCGATCGCGCCGCCGTCTCCCGCCTCAGCCGGCCGGGGCCAGCGAGTACAGGTAGGCCAGGACGATGGCGAGCGCGACCGAGCCGAGGACGAACAGCGCGATGATCCACACGCGCCTCCCCTCCTCCGGCGACGGCTCCACGGGCACCGGGCACATGCTACGGCGGCCGTTCGCTCCCCCGGCCGGGGCGGCGCCGGAGGGCGCGTGCCGCCAGATCACCCCGCCATCGCGCCGCGCCTGCGCTACGATCCTGGCGGGGCGGGACCCACAGAGGAGCGATCCATGGGGCAGGTGGTGTCGCTGGCGGCGGCGATCGGGATGCCGGTGGGGCTGGCCCTGGCGGCACGTCGATGGCCGCGGTCCTGGCTGGTGCCGGCGGCCCTGGCCCTGGGCGCGTTCCTGGCCGTGGCGGAGCTGAGCTGGTGGGTCGACCTGGCCCTCCGACCTCACTGGTCGGTGGCCGACGGGCTCCCCCTTCAGCTCTGTGACGCCGCCGGCCTGGTCAGCGTGGCAGCGCTCTGGTGGCGACGCCGGCTGCTGGTGGAGATCGCGTACTTCGTCGGCCTGGGCGGGGCCCTCCAGGCCCTGATCATGCCCTACGTCCCCGAGCCCTTCCCCAACTGGCTCTTCTTCCAATACTACGTCGCCCACGGCGGCGTGGTCGCCGCCGCCCTCTTCCTGGTGGTGGGGATGCGGATCGAGCCCCGGCCGGGTGCGGTGCCGCGCATGGCCCTGCTGACCGCCGCCTACGCGGCCCTGGTCGGGATCGTGGACGTGGCCACCGGGGCCGACTACCTGTACCTCTTGCGCCCGCCTCCCGTGCCCACCCTCCTCGACCTCCTCGGTCCCTGGCCCTGGCGCGTCGGCGCCGTGGCCCTGATCGGCCTGGCGGTCCTGCTCATCCTCGACGCCCCCTTCTGGTGGCGACGGCGCCTCCTCTCCCGTTCCAGCACGGCGGGCACCTGAGCGGGATGGTCGGCGTCGTGGACGATCGGGAGGGAGCCGGCCAGCTGGGCGGGCGCGGGCACCTGGCCCTGAGCCTGGGCTGGTTCGGGCTCAACTTCCACTGGCTCCCGATCGGGTTCGTGCTCCTCCAGGCCCAGGTCCGCGGCCTGGTCCCGGCCGCTGAGCAGCCGGGCGCGATCGGGCTCGCCGCCGGCCTGGGCGGCATCCTGGCGGTGACCGTGCCCCCTCTCACCGGGCTGCTTTCCGACCGTCTGCGCACCCCCTGGGGCCGCCGGCGGCCGATGATCGTGATCGGGCTGGCCGGGAACCTGGTCGGGCTGGCGGTCATGGCCCTGGCCCCCGACTACCGCCAGCTGGTCCTCGGCTACCTCCTCATCCAGCTCTTCAACAACACCGCCGCCGCCGCCTACGCCGGGGTCATCCCCGACCTGGTGCCGGGACACGAGTACGGCAGGGCCAGCGGCCTGCTGGGCGCCATGTACAACCTGGGCGGCGTCCTGGGCGTGGCCGCCACCCTGGTCATGTCCTCGCTCCACCTGGTGACCGGGACCTACGCCGTGATCGGGGTGGTGATCGTCCTCTCCTTCCTCCCGGTCCTGGCCATGGCCCGGGAGCGGCCCCCGACCCCCGCGCCGGCATCCGGGACCCCGATCTCGACCCGGATCCGTGCTTTCCTCGCCCCCCTGGCCACCGGCGACTTCGCCTGGGTGGTCCTGACCCGCCTGCTGGTGACCGCCGCCATCACCGTGGTCGGCTACTTCCTCTCGCCCTTCTTCGCCAGCGTGATCCGGGTCCCCAACCCCGACCAGTTCACCTCGCTCTGGCTGCTGCTGGTGTTCGTGGCCGGGATTCCCTTCGGTCTCTTCGGCGGGACGCTCTCCGACCGGCTGGGACGCAAGGTCTTCGTCTACGGGAGCGGGGCCTTCCAGGCCCTGGTGGCCCTGGTCTTCATCGCCTTCTACCCCCGGGCCGTGCCCGTCATCCTGCTCCTGGGCGTGGTCTACGGCGTGGCCTACGGGCTCTACTACGCCGTCGACTGGGCCCTCGCCTGCGACACCCTGCCCGACCGGATGGCGTCGGCGGCCAAGGACATGGGCCTCTTCCACGTCGCCTACACGCTGCCCCAGGTGATCGTGCCGCTGGTGGGCGGGCTTTTGATCGAGGCGCTGAGCACGGTCTCCCCCGGCAACGGCTACCGGGCCGTCTTCGGTCTCTCGATCCTCTTCTTCGGCCTGGGGACGCTCCTGGTCACCCGCATCCGATCGGTCCGCTGAGGGCGCCGCCTCCTCTCCTCCGAGTCCTCCGAGCTACCGGGGGATCGGCCGTCCGCGCCGGCCGCCTACCGCCCGGACCGGACGGCGACAGGCCCGCGGCCACCGGCCACGTCTGCCCACGGGTCGCAGGCCCCGGCCCTCACGGCCCGGAGGGGGGTCCCGCCTCCCCGACGGCCTCGGGCGTGGCCTGGTCCCAGACCCGATCCTGGCCGGCCAGGGCGGGGTCGTCCTCGTAGAGCGGGACCGGGTCCATGGCCGCCTGCATGATCTCGATCATCGACTCCCACATGTGGAGCCGGATGACCGTGGCCGGCCGCTCCGGGTCGGCGTTGAAGTGCTGGTGCCAAACGTACTGATGGACGATGACCGCGTCGCCGGCGCTCCAGTCGTAGCGCCGGCCGTCGATCACGCTGTAGCCACGACCCCGGACGACGTAGAGGATGGCCTCGCCCGGGTGCCGGTGCTTGGACTGCGCCTTCCCGGGCGGGATCTCGAAGAGGGCAAGGCTGATGCCGGAGGTGTCGAAGCCCAGCGAGCGGTCGACCAGGAGCGCGGTCCGGGTGCCCTTGGGGCTCTGCCGGAGCGTGACCTCCCGCCAGCGCGTGATCTTGCGGGCCCCGGCCCGCGCCTCCTCCGCCCGCTTCGAGGCCCGTAGCTCCTCCTCGTAGAGGCTGCCGGCGCCCGCCGGCTCTGCCGGCTCCGCCGGGAGGGGCTCGAAGCCGCGCTCGACCGGGCCGGCGTCCTCGACCCGCTCCAGGTGCAGGGCACGGAGCAGAGGGGCGTCGGTGATCGCCAGCAACCGGGCCGGCTCGGCCGCCCGGTGCGCGTGCCAGGACCAGGCCGGGGTGTGGAGCACGTCCCAGGGCTCCCATTCGAAGGACTCGCCGTCGACGATGGTGGTGCCCCTCCCCTCGAGGACGAAGATGACGGCGTCGTGGGCGTGGCGGTGGACGCTGGTCCGCCGGCCGGGGTCCAGCTCCAGCACGCGGGCGTCGATCATCCTGGTCGGCACCCCGGCCTCCTCCCCGACCAGCATCCCCACCCTGGCCCCGCGCACCGGCGAGTGGCGCAGGACCAGGTCGGCGCCCCGGGCCAGCTCGCGCCGCCGGGCCCGCCACTCCTCCAGGAACCGGAAGCGGCGCCGGAGCTGCAGGTAGTAGTGGTTCTGGGGATCAGGTCGATCGGCCATCGTGCCTCCTCAGGGTGAGATCCGTCTCCTCGGCCCTCGCCTCGGTCACCTCGACCGGGCCGCCCTCGCCGGCGCGCTCACAGCCCCTTGAAGAAGCCGGACCGGTCGAGCTGGTCGACCAGCGAGGTGTCGGCGAACTTCGACTCGGGCGCTCCCTGGAGGTTGGGCTCCTTCACCGCCGCGTCGGCGACCGTGGCATCGAGGGCTTTGGTGTCCACGTAGGGCGGGTCGGCCTCGTAGCGGCTGAACTGCGTCCAGGTGTCCTCCAGGACCGACTGGTCGCTGAGCTTGAGGAACTTGTTGATCGCCTGCATGGCGAACTTCTTGTCGGTCTTGAAGCGGTGCAGGCCCCGGGCGTAGGCCTTGATGAAGCGGATCAGGGCGTCCCGGTGGCTGGAGATGTAGGAGCCGGTGGCGGCGATCCCGACCGAGAGGTAGGGGGGGCCGTCCACGGCCAGGTTGATCAGCTCCTTGAAGCCGGCCTTGCGGGCGCGCGAGTTGGTCGGAGGCGAGACCACGCCGGCATCGATCTGGCCCGACTGGAGCGCGGCCAGGATGTTGGGCACCTCGGAGAGCTGCAGGAAGGTGGCCTCGTCGGACCGCAGCCCCCAGATCCGGAAGGCCTGGAGGGCGGCGGTGTAGGTCGACCCGCCGAAGTTGGTGACGCCGATCTTCTTGCCCCTGAGGTCCTGCGGGGACTGGATCTTCGGCGAGGCCATCACCGAGAAGACCAGCTTGTTGTTGACCCCGATGATGAACTTGAGGTCGGCCCCCTTGCCCACCGCCTCGGCCAGGCCGAGGCCGTCGATGGTGCTCAGCTGCACCTGGCCCGAGAGCAGGGCGGGGATCGCCCGCGAGGTGCTGGGGATGTGGACGAAGTGGACGTCCAGGTTCTCGGCCTTGAAGTAGCCGGCCTCATAGGCGGTCCACATGGCGCTGTTGGTGCCCGACACCGCCGTGTAGTTGACGGTGATGCTGAGCGGCTTGCCCGACGACTGCGATGAGGTCGCCGCCTGCCCGCAGGCGGCGAGCACGAGGCCGGCCAGCGCCCAGAGCGCCGCCGGGCGTGAGATGAGCCGGAGCATGATGCGCTACCCTCCTGTGGCGGCCGCGACCGCCCGATAGATGAAGGCGGCGGGGTCCCGGGCGTACTCCTCGTAGCTCCCCTCGGCGGTCACCCCCGGGATCTCGGGCACCCAGTCCTCGCCCAGGAGCCGGTCGGGGTCGCCGTGGGCCGCCGCCAGCCGCCGCACCTCCGGGTCGTCGAGCGCGGTCAGGTGCCCGGACTCGATCACCCGGATCTCCTCGCCCCGAGGCGTGGTCACGGTCAGGGTGGGCGAGAGCAGGTGGACGTGGAGGTGCCCGTAGAGCAGGCCCCGCTCCCCCGCCCAGACCTCCTCCGGACCCCGCCAGCGGGTGCCCATGCCGACGTGGATGACGCCGGAGCGGCGCCGCTCCCACTCCATGCCCCCGGAGGAGAGACGGTCGATGCGCCGGGGCCGGCCGATCTTGGGGTTGGTCCCGATCGCCACCTCCCAGAGCCAGAAAAGGCCGGGACGCGGGAAGCAGGGATAGCGGGTGTCCCGGCTCTCCTCCAGCAGCTCCCGCCAGGCGGCCCCGTAGGCGCCACCCCCGGTCACCGACTCGACCCGACCCGCCTGGAGCGTCACCCGCACCGGAGGGAAGGGCCGCGAGAAGTGGTTGGTGGTGCCCGCCACCACGCCCGTGGCGTCCTCCTGGGCCAGGATTGGGGTCGGGGCGTGGCCCATGACGTGACCCCACCAGGGGAGCTCGCCGTACCCCCGCCGGGTCCCGTCGAAGTACTCCGGCCAGAGGGTGTAGGTGAGCTCGGTGCCCTCGGGGTCGGTGAGGTGGACGCGTCCGCCCCGGCCCAGCTCCCGGAAGGCGGCCCAGACCTTCCGGTTGATCAGGCTGTGCAGGTCCCGGGGGAAGGTGGTGGCCGGGCTCAGGAACTGCTCCGGCTGCAGCCAGGGGATGGCCTCGTAGCGGTGGGGGACGTCCGGGATCCCGCCCCCCTTGCCGTGGACGAGGAGGTCGTAGCCGTTCTTCAGGGCCAGCTCCTCCACCCAGGGGATGCCCTCCCAGCGGCGGGGGTTGCGGGCCCAGGGCTCGCGGCGCATGATCACCCGCACCTCATCCAGCTCGTCGAACTCCCGGTCCGGCCCCGCGTCGACCGTGATCACGTCCACCCGAGCTCCCTTCTCCCGCAGGGCGCGGGCGACGGCTTCCACGATCAGGGGATGGTGCTCGGTGTCGACCGCGATCAGGACCCGGTCACCCTCCCGGGTGGCACCGTAGCCGATGAAGCCGGCCGCGGTCCGCCGCACCTCGGGCTCGGCCGCCACCCGCCTGGCCACCTCCAGGAAGGCCCCCAGGCCGGTCACCTCCAGGCGACGGTCCCCGGCCTCCACCACATCGGGCCGCAGATCGGTCAGCCCCTCTCCCGGCGTTGCCGAGGGCGTCTCGCACATCCCTCTCCTCTCCCGTCTCCCGTCAGGAAGGTCTAATGATCAGACCATATCAGCATAGTCGCGGTGACACGGACGTTCAAGGGCGTCGGTGGGCGCCCGGCCTCCGGGACGGTGGGGTCCCAGGCGGGATGCGCCCGGTGGTCGCCGCCCGGGCGGTCGGGGAACGGGGACGGCGTTGGCGAGGCGCGGGAGGAGGCGATATGGTGAGGGCAGATCCCGAGGAGGCTGTCGGATGATCAAGGCCATCGGCCACGTCGCGCTCCAGGTCCCCGACCTCGAGACGTCGGTGGGCTACGCGGTCCAGATGATGGGGCTCCGGGAGGTGGAACGGGAGGGCAGGAGCGCCTTCCTGACCCATGGCGCCATGCACCACTCGCTCCAGCTGATCCAGGGCCCGCGGGCGGCGCTCGACCACATCGCCCTGGAGGCGGACGGCCCCGCCGGCCTGGAGCGCCTCCGCGACGCCCTGGCCCGCTCCGGCGTGCGCGTGCTCTCGGAGCGCCCGCAGGAACCCGGCCTGGCCCAGGCGCTGCGCTTCCTGGGCCCGTCGGAGGTGGTGGTCGAGGTCTACGCCGGGATGGAGGGCGGGCAGCCCCCGTACGTCCCCAGCGGGGTACGACCCCGGAAGTTCGGCCACATCACCCTCAAGAGCTCGAACCTGCGCGAGCTGCAGGGCTTCCTGACCTCGGTGCTCGGCTTCAAGCTCTCCGACGACATCGGACCGGGGCTGCTCGTGTTCCTGCGCTGCAACCCCGACCACCACGGGTTGGCCATCGCCGCCGGTGCGGACGGCCACCACCACTACGCCTGGGAGGTGGACGGGATCGCCGACCTGGCCCGTCTCGGGGACCTGCTGGACAGCCAGGGACGCTGCTTCCTCTGGGGACCCGGCCGGCACGGCGCCGGGGACAACATCTTCACCTACCACCACGACCCGGCCGGCGCCATCGTCGAGTACTACGCCGACATGGAGCGCATCTACGACGACCGGCCGCCGCGGGTGTGGGACGCCGCCGACCGCCGGGCCGCCAACCTCTGGGGTGCGTCCTTCACGCCCGAGTTCATCGAGGACGGCCTGCCCAACGCGGCTCGCGGCGAGGCCGAGGGCGGGTGAAGGCGGTCGTCCTCCGCACCTTCGGGCCGCCCGAGGTGCTCGGCTACGAGGACTGGCCCGACCCGGGGCCGCCAGGTCCGGACGAGATCGTGGTCAGGGTGGGGGCGGTCGGCGTGGGCCGGCTGCTGGACCTCGGCACCCGGGCCGGTACCAACCGCTACTTCCGGGGCCGACTGCCCCACGTCCTGGGCAGCGAGCACGCCGGCACCGTGGTCGAGGTCGGCCGCGACGTCCACCACCTGACGGTGGGCGATCGGGTGGCGGTGTTCGCCTCCACCACCTGCGGGCGCTGCGCCTTCTGCACCCGGGGGCGGGACGACGCCTGCCTGGAGGCGGAGCTGATCGGCGTGCACCGGCCGGGGGCGGACGCCGAGTTCACCCGGGTGCCGGCCTCCGCCGCGACCCCCATCCCGGACGACCTCCCCCTGGTCATCGCCGCCGCCCTGGCCCTGACCGGGCCGGTGGCCTGGACCCAGCTGAACCTGGCCGGCCTCGGCGCCGGCGACTGGGTGCTGGTCAACGGCGCCGCCTCCGGCCTGGGCTCGATGACGGCCGTGGTGGCGCGCCACCTCGGCGCCCGCGTGATCGGGACCTCCCGGAAGGCGTGGAAGCGGGCCGCTCTCCTCGACCTCGGTCTGGACGCGGCCCTCGACGCCACCGCCCCCGACTTCGAGGACCGGGTGCGCGAGCTGACCGAGGGCAGGGGCGTGGAGGTCGTGATCGAGAACATCGGCGCGGCCGAGGCCTGGCCCCACCTGATGGCGGTGCTGGCCCGAGGCGGAACCGTGGTCTCCTCGGGCGCTTTCGTCGGAGACCGGCTCCCGCTCGACCTGCGCTCGCTCTACCAGCAGAGCCAGCGGGTGATCGGGGTGCGGACCGCCACCCGTCAGCAGGTGACCTCCTTCTGGCGGGAGGTCGCCCCCCACGTCCGCCCCGTCCTGGACCGGACCTTCCCGCTGGCCGAGGCCGCCGCCGCCCACCGCTACCTGGAGTCGGGCGACAACCTGGGGCGGGTCCTGCTCGTCGCCGACGAGGCCGCTCGCTGACCGCGGCCCATCGGACCCCGGCCGCCCTCGGCCCTCGCCGGTTCGGCCGGCGAGGCGAGCCCTCCCGCGCTCAACTCCCCCGGCAGGCCATGGCCACGGCCTCCGGGGTGAGGGGGAGACGGTCCCAGAAGGTCTCGAAGCCTCGGGCTCTCAGGGCGTCCTCCACCGCGCCCAGGACGGCCGCGGCCACGGGGATGGTGCCGCCCTCCCCCGCCCCCCGCACCCCTTCCGGGTTGGAGGAGGCGGGCGTGTCCAGGTGCGCGATCACCGGCTCCGGCACCTCGGCCGCGGAGGGGATGAGGTAGTCGAGGAAGGTCGGGGCGAGGAAGCCGCCGTCGGCGGCGTAGGCTGCCTCCTCCAGGAGCGCGTAGCCGAGCCCGTGGGCGAAGCCGCCCTGGGCCTGCCCCTCGACGATGCCGCGGTGGAGGGGACGGCCGACGTCGTGGAGCATCACGTAGCGGACCGGACGCACGGCGCCGGTCTCGGGGTCGACCCGGACCACCGCCACCGCGCAGCCGGCGGCGTACGCCCGTCGGCCCCGGGGGTCGTGCGCCTCCGTCACCTCCAGGCCATCGCCCACCAGCTCGGCCAGCGCCACCCGACGGGCGGGGACGCCGCGCACCTCCGCCCCGGCCGGGCCCAGGGCGACGTCGGCCGGGTCGGCCTCCAACCGCTCGGCCGCCAGCTCCCGTAGCCGGCGCCGGGCGGCGCGGGCGGCCCGGGCAACCGCGTTGCCCATCTCGACCGCGCTCCGGCTGGCCGAGGTGTTGAAGGAGAAGTCGACCGCGGTCGAGTCGCCCGACACCACCCGGATGTGGTCGACCGGCCAGCCCAACCGCTCGGCGGCCAGGCGGGCGGCCACCGTCCGGTGCCCCTGCCCCTGGGGCGTGGTCCCGATCCACACCGTGACCCCGCCGTCGCCCTCCACGCGCAGGCGGGCGCGCTCGGGGAGGCCGATGCCGGTGGCCTCGACGAAACAGGCCACCCCGATCCCCTCGTCCGCCCCCGGCCGGCCGGCCAGCTCCCGGGCGCGGTCGAGCAGGGCTGGATAGTCGCCGCCGTCCAGTACCGTCGGCCCTCTCGTCCCGGCGTAGCCGGTCGGGTAGGGCATCTCCTCCGGTCGCACCAGGTTGCGCCGTCGCAGCTCGAATCGGTCCAGCCCCAGCTCGCCGGCGAGCCGGTCCATCAGGCGCTCCAGGGCGAAGATGCCGACCTCGCGCCCGCCGCCCCGGATGAACCCGGTCGGGACCTCGTTGGTGTAGACGAGGTCGAAGCGCACGTCCAGGGCGGGGAGGCGATAGGCACCCGAGAGGTGGGAGCCGATGTTGTCCACCTGCATGCTGCCGGAGGCGGCGTAGGCGCCCAGGTCGTGGAGCACGCGGCCCCGCAGCCCCCGCAGCCGGCCGTCGAGGTCGGCGGCCAGCTCCAGATGGAGCACGGTGCCGTGCGACTGGGCGGTGGACGGCGTGTCCTCGCTGCGGGAGGCCACCCACTGCACCGGCCGCCCCAGCCGGAGCGCGGCCAGCGCGGTCAGCACCTCCTCCGGGTAGGGCATGCCCTTGGCCCCGAAGGCGCCGCCCACACTCGACGCCAGCACCCGGACCCGGGAGCGCTCCAGGCCCAGCGCCCCGGCGATGGCGTCTCGCACCCCGAACACCCACTGGGTGGAGGTGCGGACCACGAGGCCACCTTCGGGCGCCGGCTCGACGGTGACCGCCCTTGGCTCCAGGTAGCCGCCGCTGACCCGGGCCAGCCGGAAGCTGGCCGCCACCCGCCGGGCACCGGCGAAGGCCCGCTCCACGTCGCCGAAGGCCCGGCGCACTGAGCCGGCCAGGTTGGAGGCCATCCCCTCGTGGATGGGCACAGCGGCCGGGGCCAGGGCCGCCTCCACCCCGCCCACCCCCGGCAAGGGGTCCAGCTCCACCTCCACCCGCTGGGCCGCGTCGGCGGCCGCCCCCCGGTCCTCGGCCACCACCACCGCCAGGGGCTCCCCCACGTACCGGACCCGCCCCCGGGCCAGGATGGGACGGGGGCGGGCCTCGACGCCCGGGGGCGCCGGCGCCGCCAGCTCGGCGCCGGGGGGCAGGTCCTCCGCCGTCCAGACCGCCAGCACGCCCGGGGATCGCCTCGCCCCCTCGAGGTCGATCCGGCCCAGGAGGCCGTGGGGCAGGGGCGAGCGGATCACGGCCAGGTGGGCCAGACCGGGCGGCCGGTGGTCGGCGGCGAAGCGGGCCTCGCCCCGCAGCAGCGGCGGGTCCTCCAGGCGGCGGTCGCGATCGGCGTCGTCCACCGAACCCCCACTCTACCCGGCGGCACCGGCCGGGCGACCCGGCGGCGGGGATACCCGCCTCTCGCGATCACGGGGTGACGATCACGAGGAGACGAGCGACCGAGGCGACGACCTCCCCTCGGCCGGCAAGCCGACGCTCTCGACGGCATCGCCGGTATCACGATCTTGCCCGACCGGGCCGCCACCGAGCTTCTCGGCCAGCCGATCCACCGGAGACCACACGAAGGCCTTGCCCACCTTCCGTCTCACGAGCAGGCCGCGCTGCTCGAGGTCGAGCAGGTCCTGCCTGGCGGTCTGAGGGATGACATTGTGGCTGTTCCGATGACTCACCACCGTGTAATGGGCATCGGGATGCTTAACCGCATGCTCGATGAGCGCCATCTGTCGATCGTTGAAGTCCACGGACATGACGGCCAGCATTCGCCGCACTTCTCGAAGCTCACGCATCTTGCTCTCTAGGTAGAGCTTCAGATCCCTGATCGCACGTTGCAGGACCTTGAGTTGGTAGATTATGAAGTCGGTGAGATCATTCTCATCTGGAGAGACATAGAGGAAGCTACGTGCATATTGGCTAGGGGCAGCGGACAGGATTCGTGAGATCGAAAGAAACTCGGTCAGCCAATATCCCTGGGAGAGCATCGACCAGTAGAAGATAGCTCTGGCCGTGCGTCCGTTGCCGTCTTCGAAAGGATGGTCGTAGGCGAGCATGAAATGGACAACGATGGCCCGAACCACAGCCGAGACATAGGTATCGTCGAGGGCACCGTTGGCAAAATCGCAGAGGCGCTGGATACGGTCGGGCAGCTCCTCGGCCGGTGGAGGGACGTGAAGCAGTTGATTTTCATTGTCATAGCTGATCACCCTGTCCTCTCCCGGCTGTTGAAAACGTCCTGAGGCTTGTGAATGCGACAACGTGCTGTCGGTGACCAGCCGATGCACCTCACAGATCAAGTCGGGTGTGAGCTGACGATCTTTCCAGCTCGCTGATCCGACGCATGGCTAGGTAGTTGTTCAGAATCATCTGTTCATCGCGGTTTCGCGGCCGACGTCCGCTGCTGATCATCTGTTTGGCTACCTGGCGCGTCGTCGATGCGCCCTCTAGCTGGCTCGATGTGATCGCCTCATCGATGAGAGAGTTGACCAAGTATCTATCCCTGATGGCCGGGTTCGTCACCTGCTCGCTGATGGAGATCTCTCCGCTGGCATCACGGTTTACTGCTTCGATGCCTCTGAGCACCTCGTCAGGCAGAGCACAGGTGAATGGCTTTCCTCGCGCATCGTACAGAGGCAGCGACCGACGCATGCTGCTTCGCATCAGCTTGACCGCTAGCCACCATTCCTGGTGGGTCATGCCGGCCGGAGGGTTGCGGTAGCGCAATCGATCTCAGGGATCGTAGGGATCGCCTGGTGTGGCTGCTGGCAGCTGCGCAACTGAACTCCCTCAGCCGGTCGGGGCTCAACCGAGCAAAGATCGCCCGGGGATCGGGTGGGGGTGGCGGGAAGCCCCATGGTTGCTACTGTTGCTAGCCATTTTAGCATTAGGAAGTTACCACTACCGCTGGGCCCTGGGTCCAGCGACCGTCCACCACCAGCAGCGGCTTCTGCCAAGCTCGGGCCATCGGCGATCCGGCGGAACGACCCAGATCGACTAAATTAGCCGGAACTAGCAGGAAATTAGCAGAAAACGGATCCGTCCACAGGTCTGGTGTCCGGCAACCGCCACCTGTGGACCTGGCGTCGGCGTTGCCCTGCGGGCTGATCGAGCCTTCGAGCGGCCGCCTCCGGGCGCGGTGTTCTGCGGCCCGAGATGGTGAGCGCCATCGCCGCTGGGCGGCCCAGGGGAGCACGTGGTCGCCGGTGATCGGCATCCTCGCGCTGGTGGTCACCGAGAATCTGCCGCCGCCCCGGTGCGGATGGATACGGTCGCCGAGGCGGTACGGTTGGCCGGGCGCCGGACCCGCGGTCGGACCGCGGCGGGATCCAGCCTTGCGGACCACAGCCGGCGCGGGCCCGCCGGGAAGCGGCAGGGCAGTCCCGGGCCCACGTCCGCCCCCGCTCGTCCGCCGCCCGAGGGTTCCGAACCGCAGAGGCCGGCACGACGGCCAGATGGATCACGATCAGGCGTCAGGACCTGCACCAGGTCGGGAACCAGAAGCCCCGCCAGCCGGACCCACCGCTCGCCGATGTGACGCTCCGAACCTTCACCCCGCCCCCGTGCCGGTCGGTGGGTCGACGCCGCACCCGCCTCGGCCGTGGCGAGCCCCGCCGGTTCGGCGCCCCCACCTCGGTTCCAACCTCCGGCGCACCGCCTGGGTCGTCACCCGCGACCGCGCCCTCGGCTTGCGCTGGCCGTCAGCGGACGTCTCGCCACGGCGACGCCCGCCGGTGCCCGCCTCGACCTCCGCCCAGGCTGAGGGCGCCCGGCCGGGCCCGTCCCGGGGTCCGGTGCGGCACGGTCGGGCGCTCTCCAACCCGAGGCGCCTCGAAGCCTTGTTGACGGCCGCGCTGCCGCGCCCGACCATGCGTCGACATCCACGCCTTCGACACGGCGTCGCCGGCGGGACCGGCCGCTGGTCGGGCCCACGGCCCGGTCGGGCATCCTCTCCGGGCCAGGGGCGGTGCGGCGGAAGCGCCAACCGCCGGCTCGGGCTCGGGGCCCGGCGGCCGCCCACCGGGACCGGACCGGGTGAAGGCAGAGCGACCTCGAGGAGCAACCGGCATGGACTGGAGCAAACGAATCGTGCACGTCCCCGACCTGTACGACGCCCACGACCGAGGGGCCTACGAGCAGTGCGTCGTGGCCGGTCCTCTCGTCTTCGTGGCCGGTCAGGGCGGCCTGGACGAGAACCGAAACCTCGTCTCGCTGGAGTTCGAGCCCCAGGTTCGCCAGGCCTTCGAGAACGTCCGCCGTGCCCTGCGCGCGGCGCAGGCCGACCTGCGCGACCTGGTGGCCATGACCGTGTTCCTGACCGACGCCCGCTACGGGCCCGAGTTCGTCAGGCTGCGGCGGGAGATCCTGGGCGGGGACTACGCGACCAGCGCCCTGATCACTGTCGATCACCTGTACGACCCCCAGCTGCTGGTCGAGATCCAGGCGATCGCGGTGAGGCCGACGGTCACGTGAGGGCGGGGTCGGAGCCGGCGAGGGCGACCGGCTCCGACCCACCCGGTCCGGTGGCCGCCCGCGGCCACGGAGCGGCCACCGCGCTGGTGGCCGACGTCTGGGAGGACGCCCTACTGGCACGGGGACACCGGCCAGCGGTCGGGAGGGATGGCGGTCGGTCCACGGGCTCGGGTGCGCGACACCGGCTGGCCGGCCAGGGGGCCGAGCGGTGCGCGCCGGCCGGGAAGCGCTCCCGGTAGCCGGTCGAGCAGCAGAAGCGGGTGGCTCCGCTCACGCTGGCCGTCACCGCGTCCGCGGGATCGACCGCCAAGCCGCAGACCGGGTCCGCCACCTCTCCCGCTCCGCCACGCCGACCTCGACGTGGGGCTCCGCGGCCGAGCGTTCGGCCGCCTCGGGCAACCGGGCTTGGAAACGGCGGAGGCGGTTGGCGTTGGCAACCACCGACAGCGAGCTGAGGGCCATGGCCCCGACCGCGATCATCGGGCTCAGCCGCAGGCCCAGGCCGGGGTAGAGGGCGCCCGCCGCGATGGGGATGCCGATGACGTGGTAGGCGAAGGCGAAGAACAGGTTCCGTCGGAGATCGCGCATCGTGGCCCGGCTGAGCCGGATGGCGGTCACGATCCCGGTCAGGGCCCCCGAGGTCAGCGTGATGTCGGAGGACTCGATGACCACGTCGGTGCCGGTGCCGATCGCCATCCCGAGTCGGCCTGGGCCAGGGCCGGGGCGTCGTTGGTGCCGTCGCCGACCATGGCCACCTGCCGGCCCTCGGCCTGCAGCCGGCGCACCGCCGCGGCCTTGCGGTCGGGCAGGACCTCGGCCAGGACCCGCTCGGCGCCGACCTGGCGGGCGATCGCGGCCGCGGTGCGACGGTGGTCGCCGGTGATCATGACGACCTCCAGGCCCAGGCCACCGAGCATGACGACGGCTCCGGCGGGCCCCGGCTTGACGGCGTCGGCGACGCCCAGGACGCCCGCCGGCCGACCGTCCACGGCGACCAGGAGCGGAGTCGTGCCGTCGACGGACAGCCCTTCGGCGGCCTCGCCCGACGGCCCCGTCTCGACACCAGCCCGGCCCAGCAGCGTCGGGCTGCCGACCAGCACCGCCCTGCCCTCGACGCGGGCGCGAACGCCCTGGCCCGTCACCGATTCGAGGTCGCTCGGCTCGGGGAGGACCAGCTCCCGCGAGCGAGCGCCCACCACCACCGCCGTCGCCAGCGGGTGCTCCGAGGGCCGCTCGGCGGCGGCCGCGAGCCGGAGGAGGTCGTCCTCGTCGAAGCCATCGACCGGCACGATGTCGGTCAGCGCCGGCTGGCCGCGCGTGCTCGTCCCGCTCTTGTCGAGCACGACCGTGTCCAGGTGGTGCGCCGTCTCCAGTGCCTCGGCGGAGCCGATCAGGATCCCCTGCTCGGCGCCCTTGCCGGTTCCCACCATCACCGACAGCGGGGTGGCCAGGCCGAGCGCGCAGGGACAGGCGATGATGAGCACGGCCACCGCGCTGACCATCGCCGACGTGAACGCCGGCGGCGGCCCGAGCACGAACCAGACCGCGAAGGTGGCGATGGCGACGAAGACGACGGCGGGCACGAAGACGCCCGCGACCACATCGGCCAGGCACTGGACGGGGGCTTTCGAGCCCTGGACCTGCCGGACCAGTCGCACGATCTGGGCCAGCAGGGTGTCCCTGCCCACCCTGGTGGCGCGGAGGCGAAAGGTGCCGGTCTGGTTGACGGTGACCCCAATCACCGTGTCGCCCGGACGCTTGACGGCCGGGATCGGCTCACCGGTGACCATGGACTCGTCCACCGACGATCCGCCCTCGACCACCTCGCCGTCGACCGGGATCTTCTCGCCTGGGCGGACCACCACGACGTCGCCGACCACGACCTCCTCCACCGGGACGTCTGCCTCCACGCCGTCGCGAACGACGCGGGCGGTTCACGCCTGGAGCCCGTCAGCTTCCGGATCGCCTCGCCCGTGCCGGCCCTGGCTCGGGCCTCCAAGAGCCGGCCCAGCAGGATGAGCGTGATGATCATCCCCACCGCCTCGAAGTAGACGTCGCCCAGGCCGGGGGACAGGATGCTCGGGGCGACCGTCACCAAACCGGCTGTAGCCGAAGGCCGCCCAGGTCCCGATGGTGATCACCGGGTTCATCTCCGCCGACCGGTGCGCCAGGCTCGACCAGCCCGTCCGGTGGATGGGCCAGCCCGAATAGCGCATCACGGGCGTGATCAGGGCCAGCTCGACCCAGTGGTTGCCGAGGGGGCCCGACCGAAAGCAGACGGCCGGCCATGACCGCGAACAGGACGGGGCCGTCAGCACGGCGCCGACCCCGACGCGGCGGGTCAGGTCGGCGATCTCGGCCCGACGCTCGGCGGCCTCGCCGGTCTCGGTCGCCCCGATGGCCTCAGCGACCTCGGCTGCCGGCTCAGGCACCGCCGGCGGAAACCCGGCCGCGGGCCCAGCCGGCTCCCCGCGGGCCGGAGGTACCTGCCGGCCCGGAGCGGCGGGCTCGACCACCAGGGTGCCGAGGACCACGTTCATCCCGCAGGCGAACCCGAACTCCCCGGCGCGGTCGGGCACGAACCGAACCGTCGTCCGGGCGGAGGCGGGAAGCGGCTGGTTGACGGCGAAGTCGGGGAAGACTACCCGCGAGGTGCATTCCCCGCCCTCCTGCCGGTCGAAGACGATGCGGAGGGGGACGCCCTGGCGCACCCGGATCAGGTCGGGCGAGTAGCCGCCGCGCACCGTCACCCGGACCTCCTGAAGGTCCCCCACCAGCTCGGCGACACGAGCCTTTCGCGGCCGAAGAAGAACCAGGCCAGGGCGCCGCTCAGCGCCAGCGCGACCAGCAGGACGACCAGGTCGGGCAGGGTCATGGCTCCGTCACCCCTCGACCAGGCGTTCGATCGCCTCGCTCGGCTCGCGGACCTTCGGGCGCCGACGCCAGCCCGGATCGCCTCCACGAGGCGGTGCGACGTGTGGTCCTGGAGGGGCAGGAGGGCGACGCCGTCGAGCGCCGCCTCGAGCGCTGGCCGGCGTCGGCACGTCTACGCGGCAGCGGTCCCCGTCCCCCATCGGCTGCAGGACGCGGAGCTGGCCCTCGCTGGGCCGGATGTGACCCTGAACCCGCTCCTCGCGCGAGCCGTGGCCTGGCACCGGTGCCACCCCTCCTCGACTCCTCGACGGTATCGGCCCCTGGGGATCACCCGCCCAGGTCCCGCGCCTGGACGAAGGTCCCGTGCCAGCTGTGGTACCAGACCGCGCCCGAGAAGCCGTTGACGGAGAGCATCCCCACCAGCTTCCCGTCCTTCTCGAAGTCGACGGTGTAGTAGCCGTAGAAGGGGTCCGGCGAGTCCGCGGTAGCACCTTGTCGGTTGACGTCGAGCCAACGCTGGGCGATGTCCCGCGCCTGCTGGGAACTGACCGGCATGGTGGCCACCACCGGGTGGGTGCCGCCCATCATCCCGCCCATGCCGCCGGCGCCCATCCCATACCGGGTGTTCCACATCATGTCCGGGCCCGGCTCCCTGGTCACGCCTCCGGTCGCCCGGTCGATCAGGATCTCGAAGGCCCCGATGCCGGTGCTCCGCTCGCGGATGGAGGCGTAGTAGCCGTTCGAGAACTCGATGACCTCGTCCACAGCGAGCCCCCCGCCCGGGTAGGACGCGGCCACGCCTCGGGCGATGCCGACCGCCCGGTCCATGCCGATGTCACCACCGCCTCCGGGGCGGAACCCGCCCATCATGCCGCCCGGCCAGCCCGGGGAGGGACCCATCAGGCCGATCGCCGTGACGACGCCGATGAGGATGGACGCGGCGATGGCGGCGACGCCGATGATCAACAGGTGCGGTCGACGCATCACCCTACCCCTGCAGGAGACGGCGGGTCCTCTCGAACTCCTCCTGGCTGATCTCACCCTTCGCCAGCCGCCGGCGCAGCACGTCCAGCGCCTGGTCGCCCGCCTTCGGCCCGGTCAAGGCCCGCACCGCGAAGACGATCAGGGCCACGATGCCGCCCCAGAAGAGGACCACCATCGCCGCCATCCACAGCCAGCTCCAGCCGTCGTAGTAGTACATCATCCGGTCACACCTCCATCGGTCGGCTGATCCCAGCATGGCGGGCCGCTACGGAGGTCTCCAGTGCCGGAAGACCCCAAACCGAAGGATTGAAAGACCCTATAGGGGTATTAGGTATTGATCCGCGTCGGCGCGACGATCCGGGCCGCTGAGGATCGACCGAGAGGGTGTCTCGGACGACGGCGAACGTGGCGGAGGGAGCCAGCACCGCACCGCCGGGGTCGCGTCCCGGCGGCGGCCTTCGGCCTGGCCGGTGGGCCGACGCCGCACTCGTGAACTCCGCCCTTCGGCGGGCGCGGGCCGGACGACTCGCCGCCCCGACCGACCTTCGGCATCCCTGCACACCGCCCGAATCGTCGACCGCGGCGGTCAGGTGGCGGCCGGCCCCGCGCCTCGCCGGCCGGACCGCGACCGACGCCCGGGAGGGCACCGCGCCCCATCACCCCTCCCCGCCGACCGGCACGGACCCCGGCCCGGGCGGCCGTTTGACAGCCCCTCGGGCTCGCCATACGATGGGCGCAAACGTTTGGTCAAGGTCCGAGGGGGCAGGATGGCCGAACTCATCAGGGTCGAGGGCGCGGCAAAGCGATTCGCGAACGGGGTCGAGGTCTTCGTCCATCTGGACCTCACCGTGATCGAAGGCGAATGCCTGTGCATCGTCGGTCCCTCCGGCTGCGGGAAGACCACCCTCCTGCGCGCCATCGACGGCGTGCTCCCCCTGGACGCGGGCCGGATCACGATCGGGGGCGAGGAGGTGCGCGGGCCCCGCCGTGACGTGGCCATGGTCTTCCAGGGGTTCGGGCTCTTCCCCTGGAAGACCGTGGAGCAGAACATCGCCTACGGCCTGGAGATGGCCGGTGCTCCGCGCTCGCTGATCCGGGAGCGGGTCGCGCGCCAGGTGGAGCTGGTGGGCCTGCGGGGGTTCGAGCGGGCGCTGCCCTACCAGCTCTCGGGCGGTATGCGCCAGCGCGTTGGCCTGGCCCGCGCCTTGGCCGTGGAGCCGGACGTGCTGCTCATGGACGAGCCCTTCGGCTCCCTGGACGCGCTCACCCGCGAGGTGCTGCAGGACGAGCTGCTGCGGATCTGGCAGGTGAGGCCGGTCACCACCGTCTTCATCACCCACTCCATCGAGGAGGCGATCGCCCTGGGCGACCGGGTCGTGGTCCTGGGTCCGAGGCCGGCACGGGTCCGGACCGTGCTGGAGGTCGGCATCCCCCGCCCGCGATCGGTGGCCTCGGTGATCGCCCACCCCTCCTTCGTCCAGCTGCGGGACCGCTGCTGGTCCGTGCTCCGCGACCTGGAGGCGGCATGAGCACCCGGGAGATGGTCGGAGGCGAGGCGGCGGGCGCTCGCCGGCGGCTCAGGGCACCAGCCAGGGCGTGGTGGCTGCGCCTGGGCTCGGTGCTGGTGGTGCTGATCGTCTGGCAGCTGACCGCTCCGCTGGTCAACCCGCTCTTCCTCCGGCCGCCCTCGGCCGTGGTCTCCGCCTTCGTCGAGCTGAGCCGGGACGGCACCCTGCCCCGCGCCATCCTCGAATCCCTGCGCAACTTCCTCCTCGGCTTCGGCATCGCCCTGGCGGCCGGTCTGCTGCTGGGCATCGCCGCCGCCCGCTGGCGGTCCTTCCAGCACCTGACCGATCCCTGGGTGGCCGCTCTCTACTCGCTGCCCAGCGTGGCCCTGGTGCCGTTCCTGAGCCTCTGGTTGGGGGTGGGCAACGCCCCCAAGGTGGCGGCCATCGCCCTCTTCGCCGTCTTCCCCATCCTGATCAACACCCAGCAGGGCGTTCGCCTGGTCGACCCCGAGCTGCTCGAGGTGGCGCGCAGCTTCTGCTCCAGCGAGCGGCGTCTGTGGCTGCACGTGCTGATCCCCGGCGCCCTGCCCATGATCTTCGCCGGCGTCCGCCTGGCCATCCCCCGCGCCCTGGTGGGCATGATCGTGGCCGAGTTCCTGATCAGCTTCGGCAATGGCCTCGGCTCGCTGATCATCGTCTACCAGAACGTGTTCCGGGTCGACCGGATGTTCGTGCCCGTGATCGTGGTGGCGGTGATGGGCGTGATCTTCATCGGCGTCGTCCAGTGGCTGGAGCGCCGCGTCGCCCCCTGGGCTCATCGCGAGCAATGACGGCAATGAGTGGACAGGAGAGAGGAGGTCCGGTCATGATCAACCCGCGTCGTCGGTTGTCGGCCGCCCTGACGGCGGTCGTCTGCCTGGGGCTGGTGGCCTGCGGCGGCACCCAGCAGGCGGCCCCTCGGACCACCGGCGGCCCCGCGACCTGCCGCCCCACCACGGTCAAGATCGGCATCCCGGTCTCGCCGCCGAACGTGGTCCACCTCCCCGCCTACGTGGCCAACGACCTGGGCTACTTCCAGAAGGAGCACCTGACCCCGCAGTTCCTGACCTTCGAGAGCGGGGTGGCCTCCTTCCGGGCCATGGCCGGTGGCTCGGTCGACGTGGCCGGCACCGCCCTGGAGAGCCTGATCACGGCGGTCGCCCAGGGGGCCGACGCCAGGCTGGTCTCCAGCTACCAGGTCGGGGTCGACTTCGTCTTCGTGGTCGGGCCCAGCATCCACACCCTGGCCGACCTCAAGGGCAAGCGGGTCAACATCGAGCAGCCGGGGGCGATCGCCGACGCCATGAGCCGGTTCGTGCTCCAGAAGGCCGGCATCGACCCCAGCCAGGTGCAGTTCATCAGCACCTCCACCGCGGGGCGGGTCCCGGCCCTGATCAACGGCCAATCCGATACCGGCGTCCTGCACTACGACCAGGCCCTGATCGTGATGCAGAAGGATCCCCAGCTGCACATCCTGCTCAACCTGGCCGACGAGCTGAAGGACTACCAGTTCGGCGCCTGGGCCATGAGCCAGCAGTTCCTGCGCAGCCAGCCGCAGACGGCGGAGTGCATCCTGCGCGCCCTGATCCGGGGCAACCGGGCCATGTACGACCCGAGTCTGCGCCAGCGGATCGTTCAGATCGGGGTCAAGTACACCAAGGAGCCCGAGAGCGTGGTCAGCCAGACCATCCAAGCTCTGGCCAGCGCCAGGGTGTGGCCGCAGAACGTCGGCGTGGACCGAACCGACGTGCAGGGGACGATCAAGAGCATGGAGCAGCGCGGCCTGGTGCAGAGCCCGCCGAGCTACGGGCAACTGGTCGACACCTCGATCGCGACCCGGGTGGTGAACCAGCTGGGGCGCAAGAACTTCCCCTACTGAGCCAGGCACCGGGCCGGCCGCGGGCGGAGACCGGGAACCACCGGGCCCGACCTGCCGCCGGCCCGATGCCCGGCGAGCGATCGCCCCTCGGAGCCCTGATGGGGCTGTGGGCCGGTGAGAGGCGCTGGTCCGCCCCCACGTGCGGCTGGCCGACGCCGCCGCCTGGTACGGCGTGCCGGTCGTCAGCCCATCCCGAGGATCGGGCCGGCGCCCGGGGCAGAGCCGTGGGACGCCCAACCGCCCTGCCGCGCAGGTCGCGCACGGGCGTGGGGCCGGCCGCTCGCCACGCGCGGGGCTCTGGCCGCGGGCCGAGCCCGAGGCGAGCCGGGCGCGGCCGCGATGACGGCCGTCAGCCCTCCCGCGCAGGCCGAGGCCACGCCGCAGGGAACGGTCGGCGCAGGTAGCCGTCGAAGGCCGCCAGCGCCGCCGCCTGCGCGCGCTGGTCGGCGAGGACCAGCGCGGAGCGACCATCCACCATGGCGAGGAGGGCGACCGCCTCACGGTCGGGATCGAGGTCGGCGGGCGTCCTCCCGGCCGCCCGGTCGGCCCGGATCTACCCGGCCACGAACTCGTGGGGCCGGCGGTACCGTCGGCGGAGGCCGTCGGCGAGGGCGGGCTCGACCGCCGCCGGCTCCGAAGGCGAACCCGACGTAGGCCTCCAGGCGGCGGTCCCCGTCCAGCGGCAACCGCTCGACTCAGGATGGCACGCACGAGGACACTCGGCACGGCACCTCCGACTCACGGCACCGGCTGGGGCCGGTCACCGTCTTCGAGGACGACCGGCTCCCACCGCAACCCGGTGTGCTGCCGAGGAGGGAACCGGCCGTCCAGCGGCCATGGCTCGACCAGGCCCCCGTGGAGCCGGGGACCTCGCCCGACCACGACCGGAGGAAGCGGCCCACCGTCCGCATCGCAGGGCATGCGGAGCCGAGGCGCCGATCGACGACGCCCTCGCCCGGGAGGCGCCGAGCCGCAGGCCCGAGCCGACGACGGAGGGTGGACCCGGAGGCGTGGCCGGACCGACCCCCGATCCCAACCCACCCGCCGGCCGGTGACGGAGGAGCGCTAGCGCAGCCAGCTGCGCGCCGCCCCGGGCAGGAGCAGCAGCACCGCCAAGGTGGCCAGGGCCAGGTCGGCCGCGCACCAGAGGCCGAAGCCGCGCACCATCGGCACCGGGCTCAGGCCGAGCACGGCGAACGCCACCACCAGGGCGGCGGCCGCGGCCACGATGGCCGGGCCGACGCGCCGGCAGGCCACCGCCGCCGCCGCCTCGGGATCGGCTCCCGAGGCCCGCTCCGCCCGGTAGCGGGAGAGCCAGAGCACCCCGAACTCGGTGCCGAAGGCGACCACCACCCCCGAGAGCAGGATGGTGATGGGACCGGCGGGGACGTGGGTCAGGTAGAGGATGCCGCTCACCCACCCCGCCGCGACCGCCGTCGGTAGTACTGCCAGCAGCGCCGGCAGCGGCCGGCGGAAGGCGGCCAGGAGCACGGCCAGGGCCAGGGCGAGGGCCAGCAGGTTGAGCAGGACCTGGTCCCGGGTCAGGCGCTCCAGGGCCAGGGCGGCGATCACCGCCACCCCAGCCGGGTAGGCGTGGTAGCCGGCGGGCGGATGGGCGGCGACCGCGTTCACCCGGGCCACCAGGGCCTGGTCCTGCTCCACCGAGGTCACGCGGGTCTGCCCGAAGACGAGCACGCCGGTTCGATGGTCCTTGCTGATCACGCCCCCGGTGAAGTAGGCCGGCAACCGGTCCAGGATCAGGCTGGTGGTCTTCGGGTCCGGCGGCTTGCCGTCGTTGAAGGCGAGCAGGACGTCCGGCAGCCCGGTGATCGTCTTCAGATCTTGGCCCTGGATGCGCTCCTCGGTGACCCCCATCCAGGCCACCACGTTCGGCCGGCTGACGTCCGGGCCGATCACGACCAGGTCCAGCTCGCCCGCCGTGCCCACCCCCTGCTCCACCTGCTGCACCTGCCGGAGGGCGGGGGAGTCCGAGGGAAGGAGCCGGTCGGGGTCGGTCTGCACCTGGATCGAGGGCAAGGCCGCCCAGCCGGCCAGGCCGAGCAGCATCAGGGGCAGGGTGGCCGCCACCGGCAGGCGGGCGGCCCGGGCCAGCGGGGCCCAGGAGGGCGCCGGTCCGCTCCTGGGGCGGCGTTCGGCCAGTAGCCTCAGGAGCGGGAAGCCGATCAGGAGAGCCGCCAGCCAGCTCGCGGCCACGCCCAGGGCCAGGAAGCACCCGAACTGGCGGACCAGCGGCACCGGGCAGACGGCGAAGGCCAGCACCCCGGCGGCGGTGGCCCCGGCGGCGGCGCCGGTGGCGGGCACGATGCCGCGCAGGGTCCGCTGCACCCGTTCTCCCGCCGTGCCCTCCTCCTCGGCCAGGCGGTTCACCGCCTGCAGGACGTAGTCGGTGGTCAGCCCCAGCACCACCGGCAGCACGGCCAGGGTGGCCGGGGTGAGCGGCAGCCCCAGCACGGCGGCCGCGCCCGCGGTCCAGACCCCGGCCAGCGCGGCCAGCGGCACCGCCAGCAGGCGGTAGGGCAGGCGGAGCAGCACCAGGGCGGTGATGGCCAGCATGGCCAGCAGCGCCGCCGGCAGGAGGAATCGCAGCGAGCCGCGCACGGACTCGGCCAGGGCCGCCATCAACACCGGGGTTCCGGAGACGGTCAGGGTGAGGCCGGAGAGGTTGCCGGCCGTGGTCGGGACCTGGACCCGCTGGCCGCTGCTGGCGGTCACCGTCTCCGTCTTGGCCCCGGCGCGGACCGTGGCCACCCGGTGCTCGACCGCCTCCACGTCGGCGAGCGAGGCGCGGGGGTCCATGCGCACGCTGATCAGGGCCCGGCTCGGGCTCGGCAGCACCGGGCGCCACCAGGGTCGGACCGACCCGTCCGGCTCCAGCAACAGCTCCTGGTAGAAGGCCGGGTTGTTGAGGGCCGGCACGCTGAGGTTGGGGTAGCGGGCCGCCAGCTGCTGGGCGCACTGCTGCACAGCGGAGTCGAAGGCCTGCTGGCCGGCCGTCTGCTGGTCGGAGGTCGAACGTCCCTGGGCCCGGGCCGCGGCCACCGCCTGGTCCTCGGCCTGCTTGCCCTCGGCCCCGCAGAGGTCGAGCGCCCGCTGCGTGACCTCGGTGGCGAAGGTGTTGACCAGGGTGCCCGGGCCGTAGACCTTGCGCACGCCGTGCATCCGGGCCAGCTCCCCCTCCAGCTGGGCCATGCCCACCAGGTGATCCGGGGTGAGCAGCTGCTGGCCCTTCGCCGGCGCCACCATGATCACCACCGGATCGGCCCCGAAGAGCCCGGCGAACCGGCTCTGGGCGGCGTACACCGGGGAGCTGGTGTCCATGAGCAGGTCGGCGGAGGCGCTGGTCTGGAGCCTGGTGGTGGCGTAGCCGAGCCCACCGGTCAGCAGCACCGCCAACAGCAGCGCCGCCAGCGGCTCACGAAGGGCCAGGCCCAGCCGGACCGAGAGGGGTCGGGAGGGGGTGGCCGGGTCCGAGGTCGGCGCCACCCGCCGCCGGCTCCCCGCCGGCCGGGACCGCTCGGCCGCGGGCCGAGCGCGAGGCCGCGGCCCGGCACGCCCGGCGGTGTCGTCGGCCGACCGCCGCCTCGGCCGTCCCTTGGGGACCTCAGCCGTTCCCAAGCAGCGCCCTCTGCAGGGCCTGGTCGCTCGCCCGGGGGGCGGCCGAGGTGGCGCCGCTCCCGCCCACCGGCGGCCCGCCCTGGGCCGGCCCCCCGGCACAGCCCAGGTTCAGCCCCACCGTGCAGGGCCCCAACACCGAGAGGATGCGGACGTAGTGCCCGTTGGCGTCGCTGCCGGAGAACGCGGACTGGGTCTCCACCACCGCGGTCATGAGGGCGGGGAGTGAGGGGTTCACCCCCTCGACCAGGGTGTGCGCTTCGGCCAGCAGGGTGCGCAGCCGGAGCACGGTGGTGGGGGCCTCGTCCAGCGTGTGGGCGAGGTTGGCCGAGTTGCCGTTGAGGATCTCGTCCAGCGCCGTGAGCACGTTCGCGGTGTGGTCGATGCCGCTGCCGATGGCGGCGTCGGTCGAGGGCTGGGCGAGCCCGCTCAGGACCCGGTCGGTGT
>DASRBU010000023.1:0-6622 GCA_035653475.1 Candidatus Dormiibacterota bacterium
CTGGCGGACAAGATCCTCGGGCTGCGCGTCTTCCCCGACCACGCCGGTCGCTTCAACCTCAGCCTGGAGGACGTGGGTGGCGAGGCGCTGGTGGTCTCGCAGTTCACCCTCTACGCCGACGCCCGGCGTGGTCGCCGCCCGAGCTTCACCGGGGCCGCGCCCCCCGAGCGGGCGCGCCAGCTGTGCGAGCGCTTCGCCGACCGTCTCCGGGCCCGGGGTGTCCCCACCCGGACCGGCAGCTTCGGCGCCCGGATGCTCGTCAGCCTGGACAACGACGGCCCCGTCACCCTGGCCCTCAGCACCGATCCCTGGGAGACCCGCATCCATGGCTGAGCGCCGCGTGGTGGCGGGCGGGGGGCGGGCCGACGCCGGGGAGGGCTATCTCCGCCGGCACGCGGCCGAGATCGAGGCCGCGAGCGAGCGCATCCGGCCCTACGTGCGGCGCACGCCGCTCCTGACCACGGATCTGGACGACGCCCTGCGCCTCAAGCCGGAGTGCTTCCAGCGCACCGGGTCCTTCAAGGTCCGGGGCGCCTTCAACGCCGTCCTCCAGCTCCGGCGCCGGCGGCCCGAGGTGGCGGGCGTGATCGCGGTCAGCTCCGGCAACCACGCCCAGGCGGTGGCGCTGGCGGCCAGGACGGTGGGGATCCCGGCGGTGATCCTGATCCCCTTCGACGCCAACCCGGTGAAGGTGGCGGCGACCAGGGCGCTGGGCGCGGAGGTGATCCAGGAGGGGGTCACCTTCGAGAACCGCGAGGAGCGCTGCCGGCAGGTGATGGCCGAGCGTGGCCTGGAGCTGGTCCATCCCTTCGACGACTGGGACATCGTCCACGGCCAGGCGACCGCCGCCCGCGAGATGCTGGAGGACGAGCCGGCGCTGGGGACGATCGTGGTCCCGGTCGGGGGCGGAGGGCTGCTGAGCGGGACGGCGCTGGCGGCCAAGGCCTGGGACCCCGGCCTCCGGGTCATCGGCGTGGAGCCGGAGGTGGCGGACGACGCCCGCCGGACGCTGGAGACGGGGCGCATCCAGCGGCTGGAGCGGGCCCCGAACACCCTGGCCGACGGCGTGCGGCCGGTGGCGGTGGGCCGGCGCACCTTCGAGGTGGCGGTGGAACGGGGTCTGGTGGACGCCATCGTCACCGTGAGCGAGGCCGAGATCGTGGACGGCCTGCGGGCGGCCTGGCTCGGGTGCAAGCTGGCCCTGGAGCCGACCGGGGCCCTGCCGCTCGCGGCCTACCTGGCGGGGCGGGTGGAGAGCGACGGCCGGCCCGTGGGCCTGATCCTCTCCGGGGGCAACGCGGACCTCGGCCTGGTGGCTAGACTCCTGCCAGACCGATGATCCGAGTGGAGGAGATCGCGGACCGGCCGCCGTCCGGCCGGGTGAGGGCGGCGGTGGCCGGGGAGCGGGTGCCTTGCCCTCGCTGACGCACGGAGGTGGGGAGTGACGGTCGGTCTGAGCGCGAAGGCCTCGAGGTTCACGGAGTCGGTGATCAGGGAGATGACGCGCATCAACCTGGCCCTCCACGGCCCGGAGCGCGCCGTCAACTTCGCCCAGGGCTTCCCCGACTTCGAGCCCCCGGCGGAGATCGTGGAGGCGGCTCACGCCGCCCTGGCCAGGGGTGGCGAGCACCACCAGTACGCCACCACCTGGGGGGCGGCGGCCCTGCGCGAGGCCATCGCCGCCAAGAAGACGGCGGAGTGGGGCCGCCCGGTCGACCCCGAGCGGGAGGTGACGGTGACCTGCGGGGCGACCGAGTCGATGATGGCGGCCATGCTGGCCGTGGTCGACCCCGGGGACGAGGTGATCGTGTTCGAGCCCTTCTACGAGAACTACGGGCCGGACTGCGTGCTGACCGGTGCCGAGGCCAGGTACGTGCCCCTGCACCCGCCCGACTGGTGCTTCGACCCCGACCAGCTGCGCCGGGCCTTCACCCCCCGGACCCGGGCCATCGTGGTCAACACCCCGCACAACCCCACCGGCAAGGTCTTCTCGCGCCAGGAGCTGGAGCTGATCGCCCAGCTCTGCCGGGACCACGACGCGGTGGCCATCACCGACGAGATCTACGAGCACCTGGTCTACGAGGGGACGCACGTTCCCCTGGCCACCCTCCCCGGCATGGCCGAGCGCACCATCACCATCAGCGGGGCCAGCAAGACCTACTCGGTGACCGGCTGGCGGGTGGGCTGGCTGGTGGCCTCCCCCGAGCTGACGGGCGGCATCCGCAAGGTGCACGACTTCCTAACCGTGGGCGCCGCCCACCCTCTCCAGATCGCGGTGGCAGCCGCCCTGCGCTTCCCGCCCTCCTTCTACGACGCCCTGCTCGAGGAGTACCGGGAGCGGCGTGCGCTGCTGGTGGAGGGCTTGCGGGAGTGCGGCTTCGCGGTCCGGCCTCCGGCCGGCGCCTACTACGTGATGGCCGGCATCGACGGCCTGAGCGACCTCGACGACGTCGCCTTCTCCCGGCTCCTGGTCGAGCGGGCGGCGGTGGCCACGGTGCCCGGCTCCAGCTTCTACGCCTCCCCCGGCCTGGGACGTCGCCAGATCCGCTTCAGCTTCCCCAAGCGGCGCGAGACCATCGAGCGCGGCCTGGAGGCGCTCCGCACGGCCCTGGCCGGCTGAGGGCCGGGCGGTCCGGCGCTCCCGGTGGCCGATCCCGGCCGCGGCCGGGATCGGCGGCCCCCTTTACCGGTGGCGTTGCCGTCGACCTCCTCTCGTCCTACCCTCGGGCCATGCTCGATCCTCGGTTGCTCGCCCGACGCCGGCACCGGCCCGTGCCCCATCCCGACCCGGCCCGCCGCCGACGGCTCGGATGACGAGGCTCCTGCGGCGTCCGTTGCTCTGGGCGGTCGTGGTGGAGACCGCGCTGGTGGCGGCGGCGGTCCTGGTGGGCTGGTGGCTCGTCGCCGGGCCTCCCGGAGCTGCCGTCCCCCCCGCGGCCGGCCCGGTCTCACCCCCCGAGCCGGCGGCCTCGCCCTCGGGCCTCCCCTCCATCCCACCGGTTAGCCCCGGCCCGGGCCCCGGGCTTCGGCAGGACCCGGGGTTCGTGCTCCAGCAGATGAACGCGCTGAACCAGGTCGAGACGGTGCTGGAGCGGCTGGAGTGGCAGGCGGTCGACGGCATCGCCCGCGCCATCCGCGCCTACCTGGAACGGGTCGTGCTGCCGACCCTGAGCGGGCAGGACCGGGGTGCCGGGTGAGCGGCCGGCGAGCTCCCGGGGAGTCGGTGGGGCCACAGGTCGGGCTCGAGAAGGTTCGAGAAGGTTCAAGATGGAAGGGATGGCCGAGAAGCCCGAGGGTTGGAGCATCGATCCCGGGGTGCGCATCGGACACGTGCACCTGAAGGTGGCGGACCTGGAGCGCTCCCTCGCCTTCTATTGCGGCCTGCTGGGGTTCCAGCTCGTCACCCGCTGGCGCGATCAGGCCGCCTTCATCAGCGCCGGCGGCTACCACCACCACATCGGCCTCAACACCTGGGAGAGCAAAGGGGGCTCGCCGCCACCGCCGGGCAGCACCGGCCTCTATCACCACGCCATCCTCTACCCCAGCCGCCCGGCCCTGGCCCGGGCGGTGCGGCGCCTGCTGGAGGCCGGCTGGCCGCTCACCGGCGCCGCCGATCACGGCGTCAGCGAGGCGGTCTACCTCGACGACCCCGACGGGAACGGCGTGGAGCTCTACCACGATCGGCCCCGCGAGCAGTGGCCCCGGTCCCCCGACGGCGAGGTGGTGATGTACACCCGACCGCTCGACCTGGCGGGGCTCCTGGCCGAGGCCGAGGGGCCGGAGGGGAGCTGAGCGCCGGTCAGGCCCGGGACCGGCGCCGGGCCTCGGGACCGGTGCCGGGCAGGGTGAGGAGGGCCATGCCGGCGCCCGCCACGCAGATCCCGGCGGCGACCATGAAGATCTCGTGATATTCCTGGAGCAGCGCCGCCCGGGTGCAGCCCTCGAAGGCGCGCAGGCGGGCCGAGAGGTCGCCGGCCGGGGGCAGGGTGCAGGGATGCGCCTCCAGGATGCGCTGGAACTCCGCCAGCCCGAAGCTGGTGACCGCGGCCAGCGCCAGCACCATGCCCACCGTGCGGGAGAGCACGACCAGGCTGCTGGCGAGGCCGTGCTCCTCGGCCCGGGCCAGGTCGAGCACGGCGACGGTGAGCGGCGCGATCAGGAGGCCGAAGCCCAGGCCGCAGGCGGCCAGCTCCGCCGAGGCCGTCGAGGCCGGCGAGGTGGGCTGGCCCGGTCCCCAGGATGACATCAGGGCGAAGGCAGTGGCGGATAGGAGGAGGCCGCTCCCCGCCGTCCAACGCCCGCCGAGGCGTCCGGTCAGCCAGCCGCCCAGCAGCGCGCCCACCGGCAGCCCGACCAGGAGACGGGAGAGGAGGAGCCCCGAGTCCAGGGTGCCGAGCCCGAGCACCCCGCGGGCCAGCACCGGGACCTCCACCAGCGCGACCATCAGCCCGCCTCCGGCCAGCAGGTTGGTGACGAGGCCGCCCCAGAAGGACCGGGCCCGGAGCAGCCGGGCCGGGACCAGCGGGGAGAGCCGCCGGGAGTGGTGCCAGACGAAGGTGAGCAGGGTGGCCAGGGCGGCCAGGCCCAGGGGGAGCGCGGCGCCGTTGAGGGGACGCGACTCGGGAGCGTCGGGATAGAGGGCGAGCACGGCCAGGCCCAGGCCCCCGCCGAGCAGGACGGCCCCCGGCCAGTCGATCCCGGTGCCCGCCCGGTCCGGGCCGGCGGTGAGGGCGGAGCGACCACCGGGCCGCCGGCCGAGCCAGAGCCCGGCGACCACCATCCCGCCCAGGGGCAGGTTGAGCCAGAACATCCCGCGCCACCCGCCCAGCGCGGCCGCCAGCACCGCCCCGTACAGCGGCCCGACCGCGCTGCCCGCCTCCTGCAGGGCGGAGACGATGCCCACCAGCGGACCCCGGCTCTCCGGGGGGGAGAGGTCGGCGGCCAGGGCCAGGGTCAGCGGCACCAGGGCGCCGCCGCCCAGGCCCTGGAGCACGCGCCCCGCCACCAGCCAGGCGAGCGAGCCGGAGAGCGCGGTCAGGGTCGAGCCGAGGGCGAAGACCCCCATCGCCGCCGCGTAGGCGGGGGCGCGCCCCCGGGCGTCCGAGTAGGTCCCCAGCAGCGGCATGGCGACCACGTAGCCGACCAGGAATCCGGTCACGATCGGGGTGGCGGCCTGCGGCTGGTCCACGGGCACGCCGACCGCGGCCATCATCTGGGGGAGCAGGGTGACCACCGCGTAGGTGTCCACGGCGGCCAGGACCAGGCCGGCGCTGGCCGGCCACAGCGCCCGCCGGGCGCGGACCCCGATCACGGCGGGCCGAATCGGGGTCCGGGGCGCCGCTCCCCGCGACACCGCTCAGGTGGGCGGGCTGATCGCCACCGGCTGGTCGAAGCCGTGGAGATCGGCCTGCACCCGCTGGTTCCCGCCCCGTCCCAGGAGCGGCCCGGAGAGGACCACGCGGCGCGGCAGGTGGTCAGTCCGGCCTGCCCAGATCGTGGCCGTGACCTCGCCCGCCGGCGCGATCCCGCCCAGTAGGCCGGCGAGCTGTGCCGCCGCGTAGCCGGCGCTGACCTCGTCGCAGTCCTGGCCGCCCACCCGGGCGGTGCCGAGGTAGCGCGGGTGGGTGCCGCGTGGGAGCAAGGCCGGCAGCCCCGTCCGGGGGTCGAACAGCCGGGAGACGTCGGGGAGCCGGGAGGCCTCGGAGGCGGGCAGCTCGGTGAAGGTGGAGAAGGGCAGGCGCACGAACACGCGGCCACCCAGGGTGATCACCCGCAGGTCGACCAGGAAGTCCCCCTGCTGGACCTTGAAGGTGGTGTCGCTGGCGTCCGGGAGCCGGATCCTGGAGCTGGCCGAGGACAGCCTCAGGTCCTGGACCACGATCCCGGGCCCGAAGCTGAGGTCGGCGCTGAGCGTGTGTAGGCCGGCCAGCGCCTGCCCCGCCGCGCGCAGCACCTGGACGGGGTTCGGGGTCGAGGTCGCGGGTCCGGAGCAGCCGGCCAGGACCAGGACGGCCAGCATCGCCGCCAGGTGAGGTCCCGTTCGGGGTCGGGGGGAGGTCGTGACCCGAGCTCGCATCCCATCAATTCCAGGCACCGCCGGGGCGGCGGAAGTGACGGCGGTCGCGGGCTGCGCCGGTCACGAGGGCGGGTCGACCAGGACCCCGGGGTTCATCACCCCGGCCGGATCCAGGGCCCGCTTCGCGGCCCGCAACGCCTCGGCGAACGGCGCCGGCCGCTGCCGGTCGTACCAGGGCCGGTGGTCGCGTCCCACCGCGTGGTGGTGGGTGATGGTGCCGCCCAGACGGAGCAGCGCCTCCGAGGCCGCGGCCTTGATGGCGGCCCACTGCTCCAGCTCCGACCCCGGCCGGCCCGGGGCCACCACCGTGTAGTAGGGCGCCGGGCCGTCGGGATACACGTAGGCGAAGCGGCAGGAGACCAGCCCCCGGCCGCAGGCCTCCTCCACCGCCCGCTGCGTCGCCTCCAGCACCCCGGCGTGGAACTCGGGGAAGCGGTCCCAGGTGACGGCGGTCTCGAAGGTCTCGTTGACCAGCCCCAGCCGGACCATGGCGTCGTGGAGGTGGCCGCCGCGGATGAACACCTCCCGCCAGAGGCCGGCCGCTCC
>DASRBU010000024.1:0-3592 GCA_035653475.1 Candidatus Dormiibacterota bacterium
GGGGTCGTGATCTGCGGCAGGTTCATGGGGCGGTCGACGCAACCTCCTGGTGCACGGCCACTTCCTGACCCCTACAACGGCGCCGGAAGCGGCGAGGGTACGCCCTCCGGGGCGGACCCGGCACAGGAGGCCGCCGCCCGAGGTCGGTCTCCGGGCGGGCTTCAGGGGACGGGGGTCAGGAAGCGGAGGCGGCGGTGGTCAGGTTGACCACGGCCACGACGCCCTCCACGTTGTGCACGCGCTCGGCCATCTCGTCGACGAAGGCGGGATCGGGAACCGCGCCCCGCAGGTACACCGTTCGCCCCTCCACCGACACCTCGAGCCCCTCCGGGGTCGGGCCCTGGGCCGCGATCGTGCTCCGCACCCGTTCCTCCAGGTCCGCATCCCTCGGGGCACGGCCTCCGGCCAGCACCGCGTACCGCTCGCGCGCCCAGACCCGGAACCCGTCCATCCCTCGCCGCAATTGTTCGCGCCGTCCGGGGTCGGCGAGCAGGCGGGCCAGGCCGGCGCCCGCCATCCCGGCCAGCAACAGCCCGGTCGCCCCTCCGGCCATGGGCCGCAGACGTCGCCGGGGGCGGGGACGGATTCGCTGCTCCAGACCCCTGGGCAGGCGAACCCGCCGCTCCAGACCGGACTGGACGGTGTCGGCGACGCGCACGCTGCGCTTGCGCACGGCGTCGAAGTCGATGCCCTCCAGACGCTTCACGGCCTCGTCCCTGGCCTGCTCGAGAGCGCGCACCAGCTCGTCCGCCGCCCTCTCACCCCGCTTTCGTGCGTTCCTCATGAGGCTAGGCTAGCAATCCCCCCAACGGGGCTCCAGCCGCCAACACGGACCCGGCCCCGTCACGCCTCCGCGGCCGGACGTACGTGGATCTCCCCCGGGTCGACCAGCCGTTCCTGGCGGGTGCCGGGGAAGTGGACCCGGACCCCGGGGTGCCCGGGCGCCCCGGGCTCCCAGCCGGCCGCGTACAGCTCCGCCGCCTGGGCAAGGTCCTGCGCCTGCAGAATACGCCGTCCGTTGGTGAAGGCCACCGACTGCCGGCGGGCGCCGGGGAAGCCCAGGCGAACCTCGCCCCCGGTCTTCAGATGATAGCGATAGTCGTCGAAGGAGCCCCCCTCCACCCCGGCCAGCAGTTGGGCGAAGGTCGGCAAGCGCCCCGATCGCATCGCCTCTTTGAGCTCGGCGCGCCGGGAGCGCTGTGCCAGCCGCTGGCGCCGGCGGCGCTCGGTCTGGAGCACGTCCCGCTCGGCGCGCAGCTCGGCGAGCTGCCCCTCCAGGGGGCGCATCCGCGCCACCACCTCGGCGATCTGTGCCTCCAGCTCCTCGTCGGAGAGCCCGCTCAGGTCCTCGGCCATCGTCTCCCACCATAGCGACGCCGGCGAGCCGGCCACCGGCGGACCGGCCGGCCGTTTCGGCGTTCGGCCGGGGATTTATCAACATTGACGTTGACAAACCCGGTACAATTCGGCCCGTGATGGACCGGAAGGCCGATGTCCTGGCGCTGCTCAAGGCCAAGGGCTCCGCGGGCCTGGCCGAGATCGCCCGTCACCTCGGGCTGAGCAAGCAGGGGGCGCTCCGCCACCTGGAGGCGTTGCAGGCCAGGGGCCTGGTCGAGGTCTCCACCGAGGACCATCGCGGGCCCGGCCGGCCGGGTCACGTCTACCGGCTGACGGCGGCGGCCCGGGACCACTTCCCCAACCGGCACCGTGAGCTCGCCGCCGAGCTGGTCGCCTTCATGGACGACCGGGAGCAGGAGCGGTTCTTCGCCCTGCGGGCGCGCCGGCTGGAGGCGGAGTACGCGGCCAGGCTGATGGGGCTCGACTTCCGGGACCGCGCCCGGGAGCTGGCCCGGCTGACCACCGAGCAGGGACACATGACCGAGCTGGTGGAACGGGCCGACGGCAGCCTCCAGCTCCGGCACTGCAACTGTCCCATCCAGGAGGTGGCGATCCGCTCCGGCCACCCCTGCCGGCACGAGCAGGACATCTATCAGCGGCTCCTGGGCGGAACTGTGGCCCGCGCCACCTGGCTCGCGGCGGGGGATACGTGCTGCACCTACGAGATCACGACTGAGAGGAAGGACTTTGGCTGATTTCGAGATCCGCAACCTGCACGTCAGCGTCGAGGGACGGGAGATCCTGAAGGGCGTCTCGCTCGCCCTCGACAAGGGTGAGGTGCACGCCGTGATGGGGCCCAACGGGTCCGGCAAGAGCACGCTCTCCTGTGCCCTCATGGGCCACCCCAGCTACGAGGTCACGGCCGGGGAGATCTGGTTCAAGGGGCGCAACCTGGTCGAGCTGGAGCCGGACGAGCGAGCCCGGCTGGGCGTCTACCTGGCCTTCCAGTACCCGACGGTGGTCCCTGGCGTGACCATGGCCAACTTCCTGCGCACGGCGCTGAACGCCCGGCGCGGCTACGACGGCAAGGACAAGTCGAAGGCGATCACCCCCAGGGAGTTCCGGGCGCTGCTGAGGGAGCCCATGCAGACGCTCCGGATGGACGACGGCTTCCTCTCCAGGTACGTGAACGACGGGTTCTCGGGCGGCGAGAAGAAGCGGGCCGAGATCCTGCAGATGGCCGCCCTGGTCCCAGAGATCGCGATCCTCGACGAGACCGATTCCGGGCTCGACATCGACTCCATCCGATACGTCAGCGAAGCCATCAACGGGATGCGGGGGCCGAACCTCGGCATCCTGATCATCACCCACTACAGTCGCATCCTGCAGTTCATCAAGCCGGACTACGTGCACGTGCTGGTCGGCGGTCAGATCGTGCGCTCGGGCGGCCCCGAAGTGGCCGACGAGCTGGAGCACACCGGCTACGCGGAGTGGGCCGAGGAGGCCGCCGCCGGGCGGCCCGAGGAGGAGGTCGAGTAGGCATGGCAGTCGTCCCACAGATCAACGTCGGCGAGGACTACCGGGAGAAGTACGGCTTCTTCGACCCGGAGAAGTACGTCTTCAAGGCCAAGCGCGGGCTCAGCGAGGAGGTCGTCAGGGAGATCTCCTGGATGAAGAACGAGCCCGACTGGATGACCACCTTCCGGCTGCGGTCCCTGCACACGTTCCTGAAGAAGCCGATGCCGACCTGGGGCGCCGACCTCTCCCGGATCGACTTCGACAACATCTACTACTACGTCAAGGCCACCGAGGGCCAGGGCAAGTCCTGGGACGAGGTGCCCGACGACATCAAGCGCACCTTCGACCGGCTGGGGGTGCCGGAGGCGGAGCGGAAGTTCCTGGCCGGCGTGGCTGCCCAGTACGAGTCGGAGGTGGTCTACCACTCGCTCCACCAGGAGCTGGAGAAGAAGGGCGTCATCTTCCTGGACACCGACACCGCGCTCCGGGAGCACCCCGACCTGTTCAGGGAGCACTTCGGGACCGTCGTCCCGCCCGCCGACAACAAGTTCGCGGCCCTGAACAGCGCGGTCTGGTCGGGCGGCTCGTTCATCTACGTCCCGCCCGGCGTCCACGTCGACGTCCCGCTCCAGGCCTACTTCCGGATCAACGCCGAGAACATGGGCCAGTTCGAGCGCACCCTCATCATCTGCGACGAGGGGTCCTTCGTCCACTACATCGAGGGTTGCACGGCCCC
>DASRBU010000025.1:0-2741 GCA_035653475.1 Candidatus Dormiibacterota bacterium
AAGAGGTGCCCGCCAGTCCCGCCGCCCGAGATCAACAGCCGCATCGGTTCTCCTCTGTATTCGGGACTGCTCTCCCTGGGCCGCCACGTTGAGCAGGACGCCCATCGCCGCCATGGTGATCGCCAGGGCCGTCCCGCCGTAGCTGATGAACGGCAGCGGCACCCCGGTGATGGGCAGCGTGTCGGTGACCGTGCCCATGTTGAGCATGGCCTGGAAGGAGACCCAGGTGGTGATGCCGGTGGCGATCATCAACCCCAGCCGGTCGGGCGCCCGGAGCGCGATCCGGTAGCCACGGACCGCCAGGACCACGAAGGCCACCAGGATGAGCGTGGTGCCGACCAGCCCGGTCTCCTCCCCGACGATCGCGTAGATGAAGTCGGTGTCCGCCTCCGGCAGCCAGAAGTACTTCTCCACCGACTGCCCCAGCCCCACCCCGGTGAGCCCCCCCGAGCCCAGCCCGATCAGCGCCTGAGAGGACTGGAAGCCCGTCCCCAGGGGGTCTTTGAAGGGGTGGAGGAACACGTCCAGCCGCTGCATCCGGTACCCCTCCAGCAGCACCAGGAGCAGGAACACCACCGTCAGCCCCAGCAACGTCAGCGCCAGGTGGCGCTTGCGGCCGCCCCCGGCGAAGTAGATGGAGACGAAGATGGCGCCCATGACCAGGGCGCTGCCGAGGTCGTGCTCCAGCATGAGCAGGCCCAGGGCACCGGCCAGCAGCACGAGGAAGGGGAGGAACCCGTCGCCGAAGCGGTGCAGCCGGTCCCGCCGTCGGTCCACCCAGCCGGCCAGGAAGAGGGTGAAGGCGAGCTTGCCCACCTCCGAGGGCTGGATCTGGCCCAGCGGTCCCAGGTTCAGCCAGCGGGAGGCGCCGTTGATCCGCAGCCCGATCCCCGGCGCCAGGGTGGCGAGCATGGCCACCGCCGCCAGGATCGCCAGCACCGGCGCCCAGGGCGTGTAGCGGTGGTAGTCGAGGCGCCGCAGCACCAGCAGCGCCACCGCCCCCATGCCCGCGAAGGCCAGCTGGCGTAGGAAGTAGTAGAGCGCGAAGTGGTACTGGGCGTAGGCGAGGGCGGTGCTGGCGCTGAGCACCATGGCCAGCCCGGCCCCGACCAGGAGCAGGGTCAGCAGCAGCAGCCAGCGGTCGCCCTCCTGCCGGCCCGGGAGGACGGAGCGCAGGCCCGCCAGCAGCGAGGCGGCCATCACCCCACACCCCTCTCCGGGTCCGGGCTCGGCTCCGGCCCGGGCCGGTCCGCCAGCCCCAGCTGGAGGCGAACCGCGGCCTTGAAGCGCCGCCCCCGCTCCTCGTAGCTGGCGAACATGTCGTAGCTCTTGTAGCCGGGGCTGAGCAGCACCACGTCGCCCGGCCGGGCCAGCTCGGCCGCGACCGTCACCGCCTCCTCGATCGAGCCGACGCTGCGCAGGGGATGGCCGGCCAGGCGCTCCCGGAGCAGGGCTGCGCTGGCTCCCATCAGGACCACGGCCCGGGTCCGGGAGCGGATCGCCCGCAGCCAGGGCCCCAGGTCGAAGCCGCCGCCGTGGCCGCCGGCGATCAGGACCACGGGCGTCTTCCCGAAGGCCCGCAACCCGGCCAGCGCGGCCTCCGGGTTGGTGGCCTTGGAGTCGTTGTACCAGCGGACGCCGTCCACCTCGGCCACCAGCTCCAGGCGGTGCTCGACCCCGGGGAACTCCCGGATCGCGGCCTCGATCAGGGGATCGGGAAGGCCCAGGATGCGGCCCACGGCCGCCGCCGCCAGGGCGTTGAGCCGGTTGTGGCGACCCGGCACCGGCATCGGGGGGACCGGCCGGTGGCGGTCGAACCAGGTGACTCGGGCCCGGGTCTCGGCCGCCAGGCGCCGACACACGGGGTCCAGCCCGTTCAGCACCGCGTGGTCCTCGGGCTCGAGGAAGCGGATCAGCCGGGCCTTGGCGGCGACGTAGGCCTCCATGGTCCCGTGACGGTCGAGGTGATCGGGGGTCACGTTGAGCACCACCGCCACCCCGACCCTGGGCCGGGCGCACGACTCCAGCTGGAAGCTGGACAGCTCCAGCACCACCCGATGCGCCGGGGTCAGCGCCCCGAGGTGGTCGAGCACGGGCTCCCCGATGTTGCCGGCCACCACCACCGGCCACGGCCCCCGGCGCAGCACGGTGCCGATCAGGGCGGTGGTAGTGGTCTTGCCGTTGGTCCCGGTCACGCCCACGACCGGCGCCGGGCAGAGGCGGAGGAAGAGGTCCACGTCGCTGGAGACCACGGCCCCACCGGCCCTGGCGGCCCTGAGTAGGGGCGCGTCCCAGGGCACGCCGGGGCTCGCGTACACGGCCGCGCAGCCCTCGAGCGCCCGCTGATCGTACCCTCCGAGCACGGTCTCGGTGCCGGGAGGTAGGTCGGCGAGCGCCCCCTCCAGCTCCTGCCGCGGCCTCAGGTCGCAGGCCCGCACCCGGACGCCGCGGGAGGCCAGGAAACGGGCCAGCGAGCACCCGCTCCTCCCCAGGCCGACCACCAGCGCCCGCGATCCCGGCGCGGGCAACGGCAGGTCGGGGGGGTGGGCCCCGACCCCGAGCGAGGTCAGCGCCCGTCCGGCCGGATCGCTCACAGGAGACTGTGCGCGAGCCAGCCCGAGGCGAAGACGGCCGCCGTGCCGGCGGCCCAGAAGGCGAGCGCGATGCGCCGCTCCGACCAACCCTCGAGCTGGAAGGTCAGATGGATCGGGGTCATCTTGAAGATCCGGCGCCCGCCGCTG
>DASRBU010000026.1:0-15867 GCA_035653475.1 Candidatus Dormiibacterota bacterium
TGAGCGCGGTGGGAACCCGGGTGGTGCCCCTGATCGACGCCTACCTGCCCTTCCTGCAGCTGGGCAGCGCGGTGGGCACGGTCGGGCTGATCAGCCTGGCCACGCTGGGCAGCAGCGTGGCCGTCCTCGGAGTTTGCAGCCTGCTGGTGAGGTTGCCGCGATGAGGAAGCCTTCGTACCTGGCCGCCGCCCTGGTGGCCGCCCTGGCCGGGGTGGCGCTCCCGGCCGCTCCGGCCCTGGCCGCGAGCCCGGCCCCCTCGGACTCGGTCTCGCAGCTGGAGCAGGAGCTGGCCCAGGACCAGGCCCGGCTGGCCCAGCTCAACAACCAGGTCGAGACCGCCAACGCCGCCCTGGACGCCCTCGACCGCAAGCTCCAGGCCGACCAGCAGCGCCAGGCGGAGCTGGACCGGCAGCTGGCCCAGCTGGCCCGGCTGGAGTACCAGCGCCCGGTCTTCACCCTGAACGCGGTCCTGGGGGCGCGCAGCCTGCAGCAGCTCCTCTCCAACCTGGCCCAGGCCCGGGTGGTGGCCAACCGCCAGGGCCAGCTGCTGCGCGAGGCCGCCCGGCTGCGCCAGGAGGACCAGCGGGCGCGGGACCAGATGGCGGCCAGGGTGGCCCAGATCAAGGCCGCCCGCGACCAGGCGGCCCAGATCGCCGCCCGGGCGCTCGCGCTCCGCAACGACGCCCTGGCCCGGGCCGCCGCCCAGGAGGCCGCAGCCAAGGCCGCCCGCGACCAGGCCGCCCAGGCCGCCAGTCGCGCCGCCGCCGCGCGCAACGACGCCCTGGCCCGGGCGGTGGCGGCCGAGGCCCAGGCCATGGTGACGCCGGTGGCGGGGAGCGGTCCCTGGCCCAACCACTTCTTCTTCGGGCAGTGCACCTGGTACGTGGCCAACCACGTCTACGTGCCCTGGTTCGGGAACGCCATCGAGTGGTGGCCCAACGCCCGCCCCTACTACCCCGAGGGCCAGACCCCCCGGGTGGGCGCGATCATGGTCACCCAGGAGAGCAGCTACGGCCACGTGGCCCTGGTGGTGGCGGTCCACGCCGACGGCTCCTGGACGGTCTCGGAGATGAACTACCAGGCCTGGGACGTGGTCGACCAGCGCACCATCCGTCCCGGCCAGGTGCCGCTGGTGGGCTTCATCTACCCGCCGCCCCAGGACGAGCGCTAGGCGACCGCCGCCTCGCCCCGCTGACCGTCACCGGCGCTCGGTGGCGGGCAGCGGGGCCGCGGTGCGCGCCGTCGGAGCGCCGGAGCCGGGGCGGGTGTCCTCCAGGGCGTCGCCGTAGTGACCGAGCAGCTCCTCGGTCACCTCGGACCAGTCCGTGGCCACCCGCCGGACGGCCCGGGCGATGGCCGGACGGTCCGGGCTGCCGCTGAGCAGGCGACCGACGGCGGCCATCAGCTCCCGGTCGTCGTCCGGGCTCACCAGCTCCCCTGCGTCCATCCCCTCCAGGAGTTCCGTCGAGGCCGGCGTCCGCGCCGCCACCACGGGCAGGCCCGAGGCCAGGGCCTCCAGCAGGGCCAAACCCAGGGTGTCCGTGGTCGAGGGGAACACGAAGACGTCCGCGCTGGCGTAGGCAGCCGTCAGCTCCTCGCCGTGCAGCTCGCCGGTGAAGGTGACCCGGCCTCCCGCCAGCATCGTCGCCAGCCGGGAGCGGGCCGGGCCGTCCCCCACCAGGGCCAGGTGGAGGCCGGAGACGGCGGTCAGGGGGCGCAGCCGCTCGAGGCCCTTTTCCGGGGCGAGACGCCCGACGTAGAGGGCCAGGCGACGCTCGGGGTGGCCGGAGGTCAGTCGGGCGCGCATCTCCGGGCTGGGGGCGCGAGGCCGGAACCGTCGCAGATCCACGCCTCGCCGCCAGATCCGGATCCGGCCGACGCCTCTGGCGCTGAGCTCGGCCGCCGAAGCGCTCGAGGTCACCAGGTTCAGGTCCGCCAGCCGGTGGGCGCGGCAGACCACCGACCAGGCCAGCCGCTCCGCCACCCCGAGATGGTAGAAGCGTGCGTATCGGGCCACGTGCGTGTGGTAGGAGCACACCAGCGGGATCCGCCGCCGCCGGGCGTAGGAGATGCCGGCCCAGCCCAGGAGGACCGGGTTCACGGCGTGGACCAGATCGGGCTCGAACTCGTCGAGAAGGCCCCACACCCGCGGCAGCGGCAACCCCCAGGGCTGGCCGGCGTAGATGAAGGGGATCCCGAAGCTGGGGACGCCGGTGACCTGGACGCCGGCCACGGGCTGGTCGCACCGGGCCGGGGCGATCACCAGCAGCCGGTGATCCCGCCGGCTGAGTTCGAGGGCGGTCGAGCTCAGCCGGGTCACCACGCCGTTGACGGTGGGCAGCCAGGTCTCGGTCACGTAGGCGATGCGAAGCCTGCGCTCCCCGGGCCGTCCTCGCTCCGGCCCGGGGGCGGTCTCCGCCGGGACCAAGGGAGCGTCCGTCCGGCGATCCGGCGAGGGCGATCGGTGGGGCCGGTCTCGCATCACCGCCTCCGGGGACCGGTCCGGCCCCGGTCGTCCTCACCGCGCCGGCGGGCGGGCTCTCCCGGGAACGCCGCCCGCGCCCGGCTCGGCCCGTCCACCCGCTGGCCGGTTCTCATCGGAGGCATCTTCAGGGAGTTCCAATGTGCCGGTGGTAGGGTGCGGTCATGTGCCCCGGCCGGGGCGGATGCGCCTCCGCCCACCCGCTCCGGGCGTCGTCCCCTGGAGCGGACGCGTGCCCCTGAGCCTCGGCGCCCCCCTGCACGTGGCGGCGCCGGCGGTGATCTGCGGCCTCCTCTTCGTCGAGGAGGTCGGCGTACCGCTGCCCATGTTCCCCGCCGACGCGCTGCTGGTCACCGCCGGGCTCCTCATCGCCTCCGGGGCCGAACGGCCCTGGACGCTGGTGCCCCTGGTGATGCTCTCCGACTTCGCCGGGGCGGTCGCGGGGTACCTCTGGGCTCGCGCCCTGGGGACCCGCGAGATCGGCCGCCTGGCCAGACGGCTGGGTGCCGAAGCGGCGCTGGAACGGGTCGTGGAACGCTTGCACCGGTACGGCGCGGCCGGGGTCCTGGTCGGCCGCCTGATACCGGGGACCAGGGTGTACACCAACCTGGTGGCGGGGGTGGCGGGCGTGCGGCCGCGGGTCTTCGTGCCCGTCCTGGCCCCCTCGGTGGTGATCTGGGCCGGGTCGGTGATGGCCCTGGGCGCTCTCCTCGGCGCCTCCGTCCAGCGCGCCCTGGACGCGGCCGAGATCCAGCTCTTCGAGGCGGCGGTGGTGCTGGCCGTCCTGGGGGCGCTGTACCTGGCGTTGCGTCGAGTGCCCCCGGCCCGGGACGCCGGCTCGCCTCCGGCGGACGGGTGGCCGGTACGGCTGCCGCTGGCGACCGCTGTCGACCTGTTCCTGGTGGTGCTCCTCACCGTCGCCGTCGCGGCCCGGTGGGAGCCGTGGCGCCACCTCCCCGTCGTCGTGGGACCGGTGCTGGTGGGAGGGGCGACGTCGCTGGCCTACGTGGCCCTGGGCCGCAGGACCGCCGGTGGCACCGCGGGCGAGATCCTGTTCCGGGTCAGCTACGCGCGGCCGCGCGGCCATCGGGGCTGAGCCGTCGCCGTGCCGGCGCGCCGGTCCCACCGGACGCCGCCGGGCGCCGGCCGGGGCCGGCCGGCCATCGGCTGTTCACGAGCGCAGCGTACCCGAGCCTCCCTGGGCGGTGCGTCCCTGGCTCGGGGATAATAGTTCTGTTGCAGAGCGAAATCCTTGCCCCGATGGCGGGCGTGGCGCGGGATCTGGCGGAGGTCGTGCACCGGATTCGCCGCCTGATCCGTCACCGGTTGCGGGCCGAGTGGGGTGCCTCTCCCCTGCCGGAGGCTCAGCTGGAGATCGTCCGCCTGCTCCGCTCCCGGCCCGGGCTGCGGGTCCAGGAGGCGGCCGGGGCGCTGGGCGTGGCACCCAACACCGTGAGCACGCTGGTCCGTCAGCTCGAGGCGGCCGGTCTGCTCGAGCGAAGCGGGGACGAAGGGGACGGACGGGTGACCAGGCTCCGCCTCACCCCGGTCGCGGAGGAGCGCATCGCGCGCTGGCACGACGCCCGCCAGGCGCTGGTGGCCGCGGCCCTGGCCTCGCTCTCCGAGGAGGACCGGCGCCGGATCCGCGACGCCCTGCCGGCGCTGGGGCGGCTGGCGCAGGCCCTGGGACGGGACGGTTGCCGTCACCGCTCCGAGGCCCGGGCGCCGGATCGGGCTGGGACCGGGCTGCCGCGGTGAGCGAGGCCGCCGGGCAGGCGTTCACGGAGCGTACCGGGGAACCGGCGGTCGAGTGCCGGGGGTTGAGCCACCGCTTCGGGGCGGTGCAGGCGCTCGACGGGGTCGAGTTCGAGGTCGAGGCGGGTGAGGTCTTCGGGCTGCTGGGCCCCAACGGCGCCGGCAAGACGACGACCATCCGGGTCCTGGTCACGCTGCTCCGACCCGATCGTGGCACCGTCCGGGTCTTCGGTCTGGACGTGGTGCGGAACGCGATGGCCGTCCGGCGGGCCATCGGCTACGTCCCCCAGCAGCTCTCGGCCGACCAGAGCCTCAGCGGCTACGAGAACGTCTGGCTCTTCGCCAGGCTGTTCGACGTCCCCCGCGCCCAGCTCCGCTCCCGGGTCTGGGAGGCGCTGGCCCTGATGGGCCTGGAGGAGGCCGCACGGCGCCCGGTGGTCACGTACTCGGGCGGCATGGTGCGGCGGCTGGAGCTGGCCCAGGCGCTGGTCAACCGGCCGCGGTTGCTGGTGCTGGACGAGCCCACCATCGGCCTCGATCCGGTGGCGCGGGCCAGCGTCTGGGAGCGCGTGCAGGAGCTACGGGCGCGGACCGGGATGACCGTCCTCTTGACCACGCACTACATGGACGAGGCCGACCGTCTGTGCGACCGGGTGGCCCTGATGCACCGGGGGCAGGTGGTGGCCCTGGACTCACCGGTTCACCTGAAGCGGTCGGTGGGTCAGGGCGCGACCCTCGACGACGTCTTCCGCCACTACACGGGAAGCCAGCTCGAGGAGAGCGGGAGCTTTCGCGATGTCCGCAGCACGCGCCGAACCGCACGTCGCCTCGGCTGAGGTCCGCTCCCGCTGGTGGCGGCAGCTGCCGAGCCGAGTCTGGACCTTCTGGATGGTCGAGCTGTACCGGATTCGCCACGATCGGACCGAGCTGTACACCCGTGCCATCCAGCCCGCGCTCTGGCTCGTGATCTTCGGGGAGACCTTCACCCGGTTGCGCGCCATCCCCACCGGTGGCCTCCCCTACCTCGACTACATGGCCCCGGGCATCATCGCCCAGTCCGGCCTGTTCATCGCCATCTTCTACGGCATCCAGATCATCTGGGAGCGTGACGCCGGTGTGCTCGCCAAGCTCCTGGCCACCCCGACGCCGCGGGTGGCGCTGGTCTCGGGCAAGGCGTTCGCGGCCGGGCTACGGGCCGCGATCCAATCGGTGATCGTCTTCGCCTTGAGCGCCATGCTCGGGGTGTCCATCGATTGGAACCCGCTACACCTGGTGGCGGCGGTGCTAGTGGTCATGGTCGGATCGGCCTTCTTCTCCACACTGTCGATGACCATCGCCGGTGTGGTGCTGAGCCGGGAGCGCTTGATGGGGATCGGGCAGGCGCTCACCATGCCGCTCTTCTTCGCCTCCAACGCCCTCTATCCGGTTCGCGTCATGCCCGGCTGGTTGCAGGCACTCAGCGTGGTCAATCCCCTGAGCTACGAGGTCGAGGCCCTGAGGGGGATCCTGGTGGGGACGCCGGCCGACCTGGCCCTGGACGCGCTGGTGCTGGTGTCGGCCCTGGCCGCCGGGGTGATGGCCTCCTCGGCTCTGCTCGCACGCCTGGCGCGCTGAGGCGCGGCGCCGTCGCCCGGGCGCGGGCCCCTGGTGAGGTCCGTTCCCCGAAGGAAGCTTGGTGGGACCCCGGTTCCGCCCCCGAGGCGAGCTTCGCGGGGAGCCCGGGCTCCCCGTCTCCCCGTTCCCCGACCTCTGCGCCCGCGCCCCCGGCCGGCCGTGCCCCCGGGTGCCGCTCGAGCCGGCCCCGGCCGCCGACGGCGGTGCGGCCTTGCCGGCCTCCGACCCAGCTCGGAGGCGGCGTGTCGGCACCCCTCGACCGGCCTCCCATCCGGAGGCCGTCGCTCTCCGCCGCCACGCCCGCTGCCAGGGCCCGCCGGAGCCGCCGCTCCCTCCCTCGAGCCTCCGCCCCGGGCGATCGCCCACCTGTGCTCGACCGGAGCAGCAGCGCGTCTCGCAGATCTGGAATTGCGGGTGTCGTGCAGCCAGTGGTCAGATGAGCGAAACTACGTTTCAAACACAACTACCTTCAAACTGAGGGACTGGAGGTATCGGATGCCGAGGACACCCAAGACGCTGAGGATCGAGGACCTCCGCCGCCACCTTGGCGATGAGAGGGTCGACGATCTGGTTCGGTCCATCGTCGGCACGAGGAGGGCGATGCCGCCCTCGGCGAGCCGGATCAGCAGGCAGCAGCTCGACCGGACTGTGGCGCTGGTGAACGGGGAGGCCGTGGGGAACGCCCGACGCGCCTGGATCGGCACGGTGCCGGTCTTCCGTTACTACTTCGCCGAGAGCGCACAGCGCCGCCGTTTCTTCAACGAGTGGGCGGAGCGGATTCGCGACTCACTGCCGGAGGAGACGAGCGGTCGCAGGCGCTCCCGGCGAGCCAGGGAGGCGACCGAGGCGACGGCCGAGGTCTGACGGCGCGAGCGCTGTCCCACGTTCGGCGGGCATCCTGGCGCCGCCTGCTCAGGACGGCGTCAGGCCCTCCCAGCGTGCGATGAGATCCAGGTGGAGACCGAACTGATCCAGCACCTTGGTCACGGTGTGGTCGATCAGGTCCTGGAGAGTGGAGGGCAGATGGTAGAACGCCGGGACCGGAGGCAGCAGCACGGCCCCGGCCTCCGCCGCCCGTACCATCAGGCGGAGGTGTCCCAGGTGGAGGGGCGTCTCCCGGACCACCAGCACCAGCTTGCGACCCTCCTTGAGGCACACGTCGGCGGCCCGGACGATGAGGTTGTCGTTGGCGCTGTTGGCGATCGCGGACAGAGTGCGAATCGAGCAGGGAGCGACCACCATGCCGTCGGTCACGAACGTGCCGCTGGCCGGCGCCGCCCCGATGTCGCGCTCGTCGTGCACGACGTCCGCGAGCGCGACCACCTCGTCCGGGTCGCGCCTCATCTCGTACTCGATGGTCTTGCGGGCGGCGGCGCTCATCACCAGGTGGACCTCGACCTCGAGCGGCCGCAGGACCTCCAGCAGCCGTACGCCGTAGTGGGGGCCGCTGGAGCCACTGATCCCGATCACCAGACGACGAGGAGGCATGAGCCGCTACATACCACAATGGCAGCCATGAGGAGGATGGGAAGGTGAGCCGGTCTGCCGGGGATGCGCTGCCCGAGACCGTCCAGCGCCGCCTGAGCGGGGACGACCCGGCCGGCGCCGTCGATGTCACGGTGCTGTTGCTGACCGTGGACCCCGAGGGATGGCCGAGGGTGGCCATGCTGAGCGCCGGTGAGGTGCTGGCCACCGGATCGAGGACCTTGCGCCTCGCCCTCTGGCCGGAGAGCACCACCACGGCCAACCTGACCAGGACCGGCCGGGCGACCCTGGCCCTGGTCGAGGGCGGGGCGGGCTGGTACTTCCTCTGCAGCGCCCGCCGACGGGCCGACCTGTCGCTGCCCGGGCGTTGCCTGGCCTCGTTCGAGCTGAGGGTGGAGGAGGCGCTGGAGGACGTCGTCCCGTACGCCCAGCTGACGGGGGGGATCAGCTTCCGCCTGGCGGAGCCGGAGCGCACCCTGGCGGCCTGGGCGGAGACGCTGACGGCGTTGCGCGGTGGCTCGAACGGCTGAGCTCCGCCTCGTCACCGGCTCCGGGGCCGTGCCGGCAGCTGCGGGCCGGCCCCCGATGGGCGCCGGCGCCACCCTGGCCGCATCTTGACGGGCGGCCCCCTGCTTCCTACCTTCCTTCCAACCGTGCTTCGGGGACCGCCGCGCACCAATCTGCCCGCCGAGCGGAGCAGCTTCGTGGGTCGTCGTCGGGAGCTGCGGACGCTGGCCCAGTTGCTGGCCTCGTCCCGCCTGGTCACCCTGGTGGGGCCGGGCGGGGTGGGGAAGACCAGGCTCGCCCTGCGGGCGGCGTCACGGGCGCTCGAGGAGGTCCCTGATGGCGTCTGGCTGGTCGAGCTGGGGAGCCTGGGCAGCCCCGCCCTCCTGCAGCACGTGGTCGCCACCCAGCTCGGACTGCGGCCGCAGGCGAGCACCTGGCTGCTGCCGACCCTGATCGACGCGCTGCGTGATCGGGAACTCCTGCTGGTCCTGGACAACTGCGAGCACCTGATCGACGCCTGCGCCGCGCTGACCGACGTCCTGCTCGCCCGCTGCCCTCGCCTGCGGGTCCTGGCCACCAGTCGCCAGCCTCTGCACCTGGAAGGGGAATCGGTGCTGGTCGTGCCGCCGCTCGACGCTCCGGAGTCCGGTGAGGCTCCGAACGCCGAGGGGCTGTGGGAACGCGACGCCGTGCGCCTCTTCGTGACCCGGGCCCGGGACCTGCTGCCCGACTTCCAGCTCACCCCCGAGAACGCCTCCGCCGTCGCCGACGTCTGCCGGCGCCTGGACGGCCTGCCCCTGGCCCTGGAGCTGGCCGCGGTCTGCCTGCCCGTCCTGGGCGTGGAGGGGCTGTGCGCGCGGCTCGACGACCGCTTCCAGCTCCTGAGCCGCGGTCGCCGCTCGACCGGGCGCCGGCAGCGGACCCTGCGGGCGGTCTTCGATTGGAGCTACGAGCTCCTGGACGAGCCGGAGCGGGTGCTCTGGCGCCGGCTGGCGGTCTTCCCAGGGTCTTTCGACCTCGAGGCCGCGGAGGCCGTCTGCGGCGGCGATCCGCTGCCCGCCGACCGGGTGATGGGCCTGCTGCTGGAGCTGGTGGACCGTTCGCTGGTGAGCGTGGTCCCCGACGGCGACCGGATGCGGTACCGGCTGCTGGAGACGGTGCGCGCCTACTGCCTGGAGCGGTTGCGCTCGGCCGGCGAGGAGGGTGAGATCCGGAACCGTCACCTGCGCTGGTACGCGCAGCTCTCGGCGGCCGCGGGCCGTGACTGGCTGGGCCCCCGGCAGGGTTGGTGGCTGGAGCGGCTGGAGCGGGAGGTCGACAACCTGCGGGCCGCTCTCGAGCACGTCCGGGACGAGGACCTGGTCGAGGTCGGCCTGGAGATGGCCTCCGACCTCTGGCTCTTCTGGTACGCGCGGGGCCGGCTGGCGACCGGGCAGTGGTTCCTGCGCCGTCTGTTGGAGGCCGCTCCCGGGGCCGATCGCAGCCGCGCCCGCGCGCTCGCCAACGCGGCCTACCTGGGGCTGGCCCAGGGCGATCGGGAGACGGCGGCGGCCGAGGCCGAAGAGGCGCTGGGTCTGGCCCGGGCCGCCGGGGACCCCTGGCTGCTGCCCGAGGTCCTGGTCATCGGAGCCCTCGCCGCCCGGGCGGGCCAGGACCGTGCCCGGGCCGAGGCACTCCTGCGGGAGGCGCTGGACCTCTACCGGGCCCAGGGACGGGGGGCCCGGGTCGGGGTGGCTGTGGCCGGGCTCGGGAGCCTCGCCCTGGAGGCCGGCGACGACCGCCGCGCACTCGCCCTGCAAGCCGAGGCGGAGGCTCTGCACCGGGCGGCCGGTGACGATTGGAACCTCGGCTTCTGCCTCTTCGAACAGGGCGTGATCCACTGGCACCTGGGCGACCTGGAGGAGGCGCGGCGGCGGATAGTGGAGGCGCTGAGCCTGCGCCGGCGGCTCGACGATCACCGCGGGATCGCCTCCTGCCTCGACGCCATGGCCTGGCTGTTCGCGACGGAGGGGGAGCATGAGCGGGCAGCCAGGTGGTTGGGGGCGGCGGACGCGGCCTGGCGGGCCATCCCGGCCACGATCGCGCCGCAGTGGCAGCCGTACCGCCGGGCCTGCGAAACTGCCTGCCGACGCTCGCTGGGCGCCGAGCGCTTCCGGCGCGCCCAGGAGTGGGGCCGGAACGGCCGGCTCGACGATCTCCTGGCCGAGCTTGCCGACCCCGGGCTGGCGGTGGTGCGCGCCCCGGAGCACGCCGTGCGGGCTCCCGCCCTCTCCCCCCGCGAGCTCCAGGTGGCCCGGCTGGTGGCCCGCGGGCTGACCAACAAGGAGATCGCGCGCCGCCTCGGCATCTCACCGCGCACGGCGGAGACGCACGTCGAGCACATCCTGAGCAAGCTGGCCCTCTCCTCCCGCGCCCAGATCGGCGCCTGGGTGGGGGCCGGGGAGGGAGCGCGTCCCTCCGTACGTAGTCTTCCGGATGTCCCCCATCGCTCCACCGGCTAGCCTTGCCCTGTGCGCGTCGGCGGAGGTGGAGTGGAGCGGCCCCGCGGCCGGGAGACGGGGTGGGGGCAACCTGGTCTGTTCCTGGTCGAGCGCAGCCTGCCGGAGGTCGGCACCGAGGACCTCCGCGCCTGCCGGACGGTGTTGGTCGAGACCTGCCGCCGCCTCGCCCGACGCGGGCACCTGGTCCGCTACCTGCGCAGCATCCTGGCTCCCGCGGAGGGTCGTTGCTTCTGCCTGTTCGAGGCGCCCGACCCGGAGACGGTCAGGCTCGCCAACGAGACGGCGCAGCTTCCCTTCGCCCGGATCTATGCCGTGGTCGACCTCCCGGTGACCGAGGTGGAGGGGACGACCTGATGGATGCGACGGGAATGTCCGAGCTGGAGCAACTGATCAAGCGGGAGCTGGCCCGGGAGCTCCACGACCAGGTCGTCCAGGATCTGACCACCATGCTCGTGGAGCTGGAGATCTTCAAGATCGGCGGCATCGACCGGCAGACGACCCTGCAGCAGATCGAGGCCGTCCAGGGCTCGTTGCGCGGTGTGCTGGGCCGGCTGCGCGGTCTCCTCTACGGTCTGCGCGACGAGGAGGCCTGGGAGGTGGGGTTCGTGGGCAGCCTGCGCGCCTTCGCCGCCCGGCACCGGGCCCGAACCGGCACCCGGGTGCTGGTTCGCGCCCGCCGCGAGTGGCCGGACCCGATCCGGCGGCCGGCGGCCCACCACCTGCGCGCCATCGTCCAGGAGGCGACCCACAACGCCCAGCGGCACGGCGCCGCCTCCGCCGTCTGGGTGACCCTGGGGGTGGACGAGCCCGGCCTCGCCTCGGTGACGATCCGCGACGACGGCCGGGGCCTGATCGGCGACGCGCTCTCCCGCCCGGGGCTGGGGCTGCTCGGCATGCACGAGCGGGCGCTGCTCCTGGGAGGACGCCTGGCCGTGCGGAGCCGCCCGGCGCAAGGGACCAGCGTCCGGGTGGTGTTGCCCCGGGCGGCGCTCACCTGAGCCGCCGCCACCCCCTACGGACTCCTACCCCCCACTACCGGCGCCGGGCCCTCGGATGAGGGCCCGGTCACCTCTCATCCCGGCCCGGCCGCCCTCAACGGCCGACCACCGCGCGGTTGGTTCGGAAGCCCGGTTGCGAGCCCAGCAGCCGGAAGGGCCGCTTCAGGTCCTCCTGCCACAGCAGCGAGTCCATGGCGATGTTGAGCGGCTGGTCCTGGATGGTCAGCTCGTAGACCGGCTCCGGCCCGGAGCGGTGATGGTGGACCATCCAGCCCGGCGCCGAGAGCATCAGGTCGCCCGCCTTCCAGTGGTACGTCTTGCCCCCCACCACGCTGCTGCCGCTGCCGGCGAAGTAGTAGTTGATGGCGGCTGAGGAGTGACGGTGGGGCCGATCCACGATGTTGGCGGGCCGGACGGTGATGGTGGCGAAGAAGTTGTTGGTGGTCCCGTTGGTGCGGCCGGTGGCCGGGTTGTAGAGCAGGAAGAGGCGGCGGCCCCGGTACTCGGGACCCAGGGCGGTGAGCTGGTCCAGCTCGGCCTTGACCGCCCGCCAGGGCCAGTGGAGCGCCTTCTGCTCGACCACGGGCGGGTTGACCAGCCGCTCGTAGGACATCAGGTGGGCGCCCCCCTCGGTGAGCTGGAAGACGTCACGACCCCCTGGCAGCGGCTGCTCCTCCTCGTCCGGCTCCGGACCCGCGGTCCCCGCCTCGACCTCCAGGCTCGGGTTCTCCTCCACCACGTGGATGTTCATCTTCTCCAGCAGGGCGGCGTTGCTGTAGGTGAGCCGGACCTGGATCTGATCGCCGTCGTTGCGGTGGCTGTACACGGCCATGGAGGGGTGGTAGATGACGTCGTACCGCTCGAAGCGGATCTCCCGGCCGGCGATGGTCGTGGTGCCCCCGCCCTGGATGCAGAAGCTGACCTGGGAGGAGTTGTGGCGGATGGGAACCGTGCGCTCGCCGGGCAGCAGCACGTCCAGGGAGACCTGGATGCCCGGGGCCAGGCCCAGGCCCGGTGCCTGAGCCCGGGGGTGGACGATCAGGACGCTGCGTCGCCCGTTGGCCGGAGCCGGCTGCGCCGTCAGCCGCTCCACCTGGTCCTCGATCTGCTCCTTGGGGATGACCAGGGGCTCCCAGAAATCGAGCTCCTCGGGGGCGGCCCCGGAACGGTCGACGAAGCGGGCGCTGCGCTCCTGGCTCATGATCACGATCCTCCTTTCGTGGTCTCCACGGCGCTCACCCGAAGCCGGGGCGGCAGGCGGCGGCTCGCCTCCAGTGGCCTCCCCAGGCCGCGGGCGAGCGCCTCGCGGTAGACGTGAGCACCCAGGGCCACGTCGGCGAGCCCCACGCCCAGCGCCTTGCAGAGCGTCAGGTCGGCATCGGCGGGGCGTCGGGCGGCGTCGGCGACCAGGCGTGAGAGCGGCAGCACGCGGGCCCAGGCCGCCTCCCGGTCGCCGAACCGCTCGCGGAGCTCGCGCGAGAGGGCCCGTGCCTGGGCGACGCTGTCCACGGCGACCACGCCGCAGCGGTCGAGCAGCTCGGGCTGGAACTCCGCTCGCTCGAGCGTGATCGCCCCCATGGCGTTGACGTGGGCCCCGGGCGCGGGCATGCTCGCGGCGAGGAAGGGGGCGGTGGCGCGGGTGGCGAGCGTGACCACCTCGGCGCCGCTCACGGCGGCTGAGACGTCACTGTGCCCTTCGGCCGGCAGCCCCAGCTCGGCCTGGATACGGTGGACCAGGGCCTGGCGGCGCCGTGGGTCCCGCCCGTAGACCCGGACCCTCCGCAGGGGCCGGACGGCGGCCACGGCCGCCACCTGGGGGAGGGCCTGGGCGCCGGTGCCGCAGATGGCGAGCACCGAGGCGGCCGGCGCGGCCAGGTGCCGGGTGGCCACGGCGCTGACGGCGGCGGTGCGCAGCTGGCCCAGCGCAAAGGCCTCGATCACGGCCCGGAGGCGGCCGTCGTCCATGCCGAAGAGCAGCAGCAGGGGGTCGGCCCCGCCGTGGGCGTGCAGCCAGGTCTTGGCCCCGGCCAGGCCCGCCGGCTCGAGCGCCGCCCCGACCGCGTGGAGGCTCCCGCCCTCCCAGCTGAGCTGGGTCTTGACCAGGTTCTGCGCCCTGCCCTCGGCCTCGGCCCGGAAGCCGCCCTCCACGGCCTCGATGGCCTCGGCCAGGCCGGCCACGGCCACCACGTCGGCCTCGGAAAGCCAGATGGGGATGAGCGCGGACACGCCGCTCAGCCGAGGATCCAGCCCCAGCGCTCGCGGGTCCGCCGCTTCTCCTCGGGGCTGGGGCCGATGGCGCGGGGGAAGCGGTCACGCCACTCGAAGGGCCGGGTGGCGTCGATGATCAAACGGGAGTTGAAGCCCTTCTCCTCGGGAGGGATGGCCGGGTCCAGGGGCCCGCTCCAGGCTCGGGAGATGACGTCGAGGGAGCGTTCCGGGTCGGCCCGGGTGCAGATCGCCCAAATCACCTCGTCCAGGTCGGAGACGTCGACGTCGGAGTCCACCACCACGGTGATGCGGCCGAGGTAGGCGCCGGTGCGGCACTGGGCGGCGACGTGCCCGGCCTGCCGGGCGTGCCCCGGGTAGCGCTGCTCGATCGCCACCACGTTGAACAGGCGGCAGCCGCCGACGCCGTGGCACCAGGCGGCGGTCACGTCCGGCACCCCGGCCAGCCGCAGCTCGCGCCTGAGGTTGGCGCTGCGCAGGTACTGGCGGAAGCGGTGCGCCTCGTAGGGCGGCTTCTCCGGGGGGACTCCCAGGATGATGGGATGGTCGCGATGGTAGACGGCGCGCACCTCGAAGACCGGCTCGTCGCGGGCGCCCGAGGCGTAGTAGCCCGTCCACTCCCCGAAGGGGCCCTCGCTGCGGCGGCGGTCAGGCCGCAGGAACCCCTCCAGCGCGATCTCCGCCCGGGCCGGGATGGGCAGCCCGGTGTGGCGCCCACGGACGCACTCGACCGGGCGTCCGCGCACCCCACCCACCCACTCCAGCTCGCTGAGGCCGGGGGCCATCTCCAGCGCGCTGGCGACGAAGAGCAACGGGTCCATCCCCACCAGGACCACCGCCGGCATCGGCTCCCCGCGCGCGAAGTACTTGTCGCGGTGGATGCGGCCGTGCTTACCGGGCGAGATGTAGAGCCCGGTGGTCGCCCGGTCGTGCACCTGGACGCGGTAGGTGCCCATGTTGATCCAGCCGCTGTCCGGGTCCCGGGTCAGCACCGCGTCCCCGGTGCCCAGGTAGGGGCCGCCGTCCTCGGGGTGCCACCACGGGGTGGGGAAGCGGCCGAGGTCGACCTCGTCGCCCTCGAGGACGTTCTCGCAGATGGGGCCGGACTCGACCAGGGCGGGTGGCACCGGGCGGGTCTCGTCCATCATCCGCTCCCAACGCTCCATCAACTCCCAGGCCCCGATCTCCACCGGCAGCCCCAGGCTGACGGCCAGCCGGCGTCGTTCGCTCTGGGCGTTGACCAGCACGCGCCAGCCGGGTTCGAAGCCGGGGATGCGGTCGAAGAGCACGGCCGGCGCGCCCTCGGTGTGCTGGAGCATCTCGGTGATGCGGCCGATGTCCCGCCGGTGGTCGACGCCCTCCAGGACCCTCAGCTCCCCGATGGCGTCCACCATGCGCAGCCAGTCGCGCAGGTCGTCGTGGCCGCGGCCGCGGCGCAGCTCGGTGAGCAGCCGCTCGCGCTCCTCGGGGCCGGCACCGTCCAGCTCGACCATTCGGACCTCCGGCCCCAGGTCGAGTCCGGGAGGGGGCCGATGGATCATGGTCTGATTATCGTACCTACGATCCAACCTGCCAAGGCCCGGGCTGCGGCCGGAGGGCGTGCCAGGGGGCCGGGGTCGTGGCGTCGGGGGAGCGGCGACGGGCGGCTCAGCCCGACGAGGGCGGGTGCCGGCGCCGCGACTCTTCGAAGGCCCGCCGGGCCCGGTTGGAGAAGTCCGACAGGTGCTCCCGGGTGAGGCGGGCTGCGAGCTCCCCGTCCCTGGCCATCAGGGCCCGGACGAGCCTCTGATGGGCCTCCTGGGCGGCGTCGACCATGGCCGGCTGGAGCGCCTGGAGCACGTCGAAGGGCTCCTGGATCAGAGTCCGGCAGGCGGTCCACATGTCCAGCAGGGCCCCGTTGTGCGAGGCCGTCACCACCGCCCGATGGAAGTCGAGCAGGGTCCCGGCCGCCTCCGGGCCCCGGCTGGCGGGCCCCTCCGCCATGGCCCGGATCTGCTCCAGCTCCTGAGGGGTGGCACGTTCGGCGGCCAGCTCCGCCGCCATCAGCTCGAGCGCGAGTCGGGCCTCGGAGAGCTCGACGAAGGTCGTGCCCCGGAGCTGCACGTGCACGTTCAGCGCCTCCGTCAGCCGGGAGACGTCGGGCTCGGTGACGTAGGGACCGCCCTGGCCGCCCACCCGCACCTCGATCAGCCCCGCCGCCTCCAGCGCCCGGAGCGCGTCGCGCACGGTGACCCGGCTGACGCCGAACTGCCGGGACAGCTCCCGCTCCGTGGGCAGGCGGTCACCGGGCTGGTAGCGG
>DASRBU010000027.1:0-4467 GCA_035653475.1 Candidatus Dormiibacterota bacterium
AGGATGTAGGCGACCTCCTCGGCCAGCAGGCGGGTGTTGATCGCGACCAGCACGCCCCCGGCCTGGGGCACGGCGAAGTGGGCCAGCAGCAGCGGCTCCGAGTTGAGGGCGCAGAACGCCACCCGGTCCCCCCGACGCAGCCCGGCGCGTCGCAAGGCCGAGGCGAAGCGTCGGGAGCGGGCCCGCCAGCGGGCGTAGGTGTGGGAGGTCCCGCCGTCGACCACCGCCACCCGATCCGCGTGGACGGTGCCGGCCCGCTCCAGGAAGTGGACCGGCGTCAGCTCCTGTCGATAGACCGGCCGCCCGGCGTCGTCGGCCCCGCTCGCCGACACCTACACCCTCCGCAACCGTCTGGCCTTGAGCTCGGCCCGGGGCAACGAGCCCGGCGGCACCAGCCGGCACTCGATCCGGGCCCCCAGGGCCTGGCGGATGTCGGCCGCCAGCCGCTCGGGCAGGCCCCGCCCGTCCTCCTCGCCGCACTCGACCAGCAACGTCACCTCGTCCAGCTCGCGCTCGCGGCGGTGCTCGATCACGAACTCCGCCACCTGGGCATGGCGACGCACCAGGTCCTCGATCTGGGAGGGGAAGAGGTTGACGCCCCGTACCGTGATCATGTCGTCCACCCGGCCGAGCAGCCCCCCCACCAGCTTCAGGTAGGGGCTGCCGCAGGAGCAGGGCTCGCGGCTGACCTCGACCCGGTCGCCGGTCCGATAGCGGATCAGCGGCGACCCCCACCGGCCCAGGTTGGTGGCCACCAGCTCACCGCGCATGCCGTGCTCCGCCAGCCGGGGCCGGTCCGAGCCCTCCTCGAGCACCTCGAACACGAACTCGGACTCGATCAGGTGCACCCCGTCGCGCTGAGAGCAGCTCACCCCGGTGGGACCGAGCTCGGTCATGCCCGTATGGTCGAAACAGCGCACCCCCAGCCGCCGCTCGATGGCGTCCCGGGTGGCGGGGATGCTGGCCCCCGGCTCCCCGGCGTGGACGCACACCCGCAGGCCGGCCGAGCTCAGGTCGACCCCCATCGCCTCGGCCACCTCGGCCAGCCGCAGGGCGTAGGTGGGCGTGCAGCAGAGCACGGTCGCCCCCAGGTCGAGCAAGGTCCGCACCCGTTGCTCGCTGGTCATGGCCCCGCCGGAGATGACCATCGCCCCCAGCCGCTCGGCGCCGCCGAACGCCGACCAGAAGCCGATGAAGGGGCCGAAGGAGAAGGCCAGGAAGACCCGGTCGGAGGCCGTCACGCCCGCCGAGCGGTAGACGTGCTCGGCCCAGATCCGGCACCACCAGCCCCAGGACTCGTGGTCGTCCAGCCAGCGCAGGGGCTGCGTCCCGCTGGAGCCGGAGGTCTGGTGCACGCGCACGTAGCGCTCCAGGGGATAGGTGAGGTTGGTGCCGAAGGGCGGGTGCGCCTCCTGGTCACGTACCAGCTCGGCCTTGGTGGTCAGCGGGAGGCGACCGAAGTCGTCCCAGCCGCGGACGTCGTGCAGTCGCTCGCGCCAGAACGGGTTGCTGCCGAGCACGCTCCCCAGGCCGGCCCGCAATCGGTCGAGCTGCTCAGCCCGGATCTCGTCGAGGGAAGAGGCGAACGATGCTCGCATAGTCCTCCGGAGTGTCGATATCGTCAGGCCGACCCACGGCAGGAACAGTATCGAGCAATTCGGGCCGTTCGGAGAACAGCCTCCGGGCCCCCTCGTCCCCCTGGAGCTGCATCACCTCCGCCCAGAGCGAGCGATCGATGAGGACCGGGGGGCGCCAGTCCCGGCGCTCGCCGTAGGCGGCGGCGACGGCGGGACGGGCCCCCTCGCGACGCCAGGCCCGGAGCAGCATGCTGACCGTCCGGGCCCCGACCAGGGGCTGATCGCCCAGCATCACCAGCGCCCCGGCGATCTCCTCCGGCATGGCCTGGAGCCCGGCCTTGAGGGACGAGGACTGACCGGTGGCCGCGTCCGGGTTGTAGACGCCCGTGGCCGCGTCGCCGATCGCCCTCTGCACCGCCCCGTCGGCGTAGACGGCGAGGACGCAGTGACAGCCGCCCTCGGAGGCGGCCTCGACGACGTGTCGGACCAGGGGCCGGTCCCCCACCTCGAGCAGGAGCTTGTTCTGACCCATCCGGGTGGCCGAGCCGGCGGCGAGCACGATCGCCCCCACCGGCAACGCCCAGGCCGCGATCCGGTGGTAGTCCACGGCGTCGGTGTTGAGCCATTCCACCTCGGCGCCGACCGCCATGCCGGCCTCGGCGAACTCGCGCATCAGGGCTCGATCGCCGTCGCAGACGAGCAGGCGACGGCCGTGCAGGAGCTGGAGGTCGGGCACCTCGGCGGGGAGCCCGATGATCGCCAGCGCCCGGCAGTCGGGGCGGGCGTCGAGGTGGTCGAGGGCTGCGTCCAGGTCCCGCCCCCGGACGATGGCGACGTGGGGACCCTCCGGCTCCCGGTAGGTCCTGTCCCTCAGCGGCAGGTCCAGGTCGGACATCAGGTAGACCATGCGTCTTCGGAATGTACCGGGACCGTTCCATCCGAGGCGGAGACGGTCGCCTCGGGGAGGGAGGTGACGAGCGGCCGGCCGGGAGCACGTGGAGGCCCCGGTCGTGCCCCTAGACTGTGGTGGATGCCCATCCTGGGTGCCCACGTGGAAGCCTCCGGTGGGCTCCATCTCGCCTTCGCCCGGGCGGCGGCGATGGGGGCCGAGGCCCTCCAGGTCCATCCCACCCCGCCCCACTACTGGGGCTCGCCTCGGCTCGATCAGGACCGCGTGGAGCGCTTCCGGGCGGCGGCCACCGAGGCCGGGCGGCCGCCCTTCTATTTCCACGCCGTCTACCTGATCAACCTGGCCAGCGCCGACCCCATGCTCCGCCAGCGCTCGGAGAGCACGCTGGCCGGCTACCTGGCCACCGCCGACCTGCTCGGCATCGACGGCGTCATCTTCCACACCGGCAGCCACAAGGGGGCCGGCTTCGAGTCCGTGCTCCCCACCGTCGCCGGCCACCTCTGCCGGGTGCTGGAACGGGCGGACCCCAAGCGCGCCCGGCTCCTGATCGAGAACAACGCCGGCGCCGGCGGCTGCGTCGGCGCCCGTTTCGAGGAGCTGCGAGCCATGCTCGACGCGGTCGGCGACCACCGTCTCGGGACCTGCTTCGACACCTGCCACGCCTTCGCCTCCGGGTACGATCTGCGCGCGCCCGAGGCGGTGGCCGCCACCCTGGCCGAGTGGGACCGGGTGGTGGGGCTGGGGCGGCTGGAGGTCGTCCACTGCAACGACTCCCAGGCCGGCCTGGGCTCGAACCGCGATCGCCACGCCAACGTGGGCCAGGGCCAGATCGGGGAGGAGGGCTTCCGGGCCCTGCTCCACGACCCCCGCCTGGCGCGGGTGCCCTTCATCCTGGAGGTACCGGGTTCGGAGGGAAAGGGACCGGACGCGGCCAGCCTCGAGGCCCTGCGCCGGCTGGCGTCGTGAGCCGGCCCGACGCCGACGTCGAACGCGATCGGTTGACGTTTTCCAAGATCCAATGTAATATTATTTGATAACGTAACGTTCGTAGAGGCTCGTCGTCGGCCGATTTCGGGGGCCCGTCGGCCTCCCGACGATCCGGGACACGGGCCACGGCCTGGGCCGGCGATCCAGGCGACGGTTCGGTCGGCGTGGGCTGCGGGTGTAGGCTCGCCGGCGCCTCCCGCCCGGCGCGCGAAGGAGGAAATGCCGATGAACATCGAGCCACGCACCCAGGCCTGGCTGGACACGCTGGCTGCGACCGCCGGAGGGCCTCCCATCAACGAGCTCTCGCCCGGCGACGCGCGCCAGGTGCTGCGCTCGATTCAGAGCAGCGTTCCCGTCCGGCTCGCACCGGCCGCGATCGAGGCAGGTGTCATCTCCGGCGGCCCGACCGGCCGGGTCGGCATCCGCATCGTGAGGCCGGAGCGCTCCACCACGGGGCTGCCGCTGGTCATCCACTGCCACGGCGGTGGCTGGGTCCTCGGTGACGAGGACACCCACGAGCGCCTGGACCGCGAGCTGGCCAACGAGACGGGGGCGGCGGTGATCTTCGTGGATTTCACGCCGGCGCCGGAGGCGCACTACCCGGTGCAGAACGAGCAGGCCTACGCCGTCCTGGAGTGGGCGGCCGAGCACGGGTCCGAGGTCGGCGGAGACCCGACCCGGATCGCCCTGGTCGGCGACAGCGTGGGCGGGAACATGGTCGCGGCCCTCACCCTGATGGCGAAGGCACGGGGCGGGCCGCCGATCCGGGCCCAGGTGCTCTTCTACCCGGTCACCGATGCCGCCTTCGACACCGACTCCTACCGACGCTACGCCGAAGGCCCCTGGCTGACCCGGGCCGCGATGGAGTGGTTCTGGGATGCCTACCTCCCCGACCGGCGGCGACGCTCGGAGCCGACCGCCTCGCCGCTGCGAGCCTCGACCGAAGCGCTGCGGGGGCTGCCTCCGGCCCTGGTCGTCAACGGCGAGCACGAC
>DASRBU010000028.1:0-2009 GCA_035653475.1 Candidatus Dormiibacterota bacterium
TCAACGCCCACCAGGTCCCCTACATGATCGGGCGCGGCTACGACCCGGTGCTCGCCGCCACCATGGCCGGCCTGGTCGGGGTGGCCAGCCTCCCCGGCCGATTCGCCCTCAACGCGCTCAGCGACCGGCTCGGCCCCCAGCTGCTGCTCGCCCCCTGCCTCGCCGTCCAGGCGGGAGGGGTGGCCATCCTGGCCACGGCCACCTCCGTCCCCCTCCTGGCCGTCTACGTGGCCGTGTACGGGCTCGCCTTTGGCGCCTTGAACCCGCTCCGGGCCTCGGTCATGGCCGACCACTTCGGACGTCGGGCCTTCGGCTCCATCACCGCCGTCCAGGGGGTGGGGGCCTGGCTCGGGGCCGGGATGGGGCCGCTGGGGGCGGGCTGGCTCTACGACCGCTCCGGCCACTACGCGCTCGCGCTCTGGCTCGCCACCGCGGCCCTGGCGATTTCCGCGCTCGCGGTCGCGCTCACCCCCAGGGCCGGGGCGGAGCCGGCGTCCCCCTCGTAGCCACCGGTACCCACGCCCCCGGGCTCGACCCGGACGCCGGAGCCGTCCCGGGCGGCCCGACCCCGGAGGCGCCCTCAGCCGCCGCTGCGCAGCGCCGGGATCACCTCGGCGGCGAACAGCTCCATGCTGCGGCGGGACAGCTCGGCGGGCATCCCCGGCCAGCTCATCCGGAGGTGACAGCTCCCGATCCCGAGGTGGGCATACCGCTCCAGCTCGCGCGCGCAGTCCTCGGGCGAGCCCACGATGAAGCGATCCCGGGCCAACTCCTCGAACCCGACCCGGAAGCTGGTCTCGCCGGGCAGGGCACGGTCCTGGCCCCAGCTGGCGTAGGTCTGGTACTTCTGGTGCAGGTAGGCGGCGGCCTCCTCCAGCGCCCGCTCCCGAGTGGGCGCGCAGTAGAGTTCACGGCCCATCGGCAGCGGCACCTCGGCCGGCTGCCCCGCGGCCCGGGCGGCGGCTCGGTAGAGGTCGGTCTGTCGCTCGATGGTGGCGTAGTCGGCATGGGGGTTGATGTTCCAGGGCAGGCCCAGGCGGGCGGCCCGGACCACGGCCGCGTCGGCGTTGGCCGAGATCCAGAGCTCGGGATGTGGCCGCTGGACGGGGAGCAGCCCGATCACCGCCCGCTCCAGCCGGAAGTGGCGCCCCTGGTAGCTGAACTCGCGACCGCTCCAGAGCCCGCGCAGGCACTCGATGCACTCGACCATCCGGCCGGTCACCTGCCCCGGTCGCACCCCGAAGGCGCGGTACTCGACCTCGCGGTAGCCGCGGCCGGCGGCGATGATGAGACGGCCGCCGGTGATGACGTCAACGGTGGCGGCCAGCTCGGCCAGCTCGACCGGGTGGTGGAGCGGCAGCAGCAGGGTGGTGAGGAGGCGCATCTCACCCGCCTCGGGCGCCAGGCGGGCCAGCAGGGGCAACGGCTGCAGCATCTGGAAGGGAGAGGCGAGGAAGTGCTGGCCGGTGGAGACGTAGTCGTAGCCGAGGTCACGGGCGGCGGCCACCCAGTCCAGGACCTCCCGCAGGCGCTGGCGCATGTCCGCGCCGCGCGGATGCTGGACCATGCCCGAGATGGAGAGGCCGAACCTCACCGCCTCACCCGGCCGGAGACCAGGGGACCAGCACCCAGCCCTCCATCAGCCGGCGGGCCGTCCGGCCCAGGGTGACCCGCCGCGCCCGCCACGACCCCCCGGCCGCCTCCACCTCGGCCTCCACCTCGGTCACGCCGGCCGGATGGCCGAGCCGGAGCGGACCGTCGCCCGGCCTTCGCAGCCGTGCCGCCACCGAGCCCGGGAGGACGCCGGCCACCGCCACCGCCACCGCCCCGGTGACGGGGACGGCGTGGTGCGCGCGGCCCATGGAGAGCATGCGCACGACCAGGTCGACGTCGGCCGCGGCCACCTCGGTGCCGGCGGTGGTGGCGTACCCGGTCGGCTCCGACAGCACGGCGATCTTGGGCACGGCCGGTCGTTCCGCGGTCGCCTGCTCCGGCGTCGCGGCCAGGCT
>DASRBU010000029.1:0-2325 GCA_035653475.1 Candidatus Dormiibacterota bacterium
CCCGCGGCCTGCACCCGGTCGCGCAGGCCGAGCCGGGCCGGCCCCGGCGGCGTGGGGCTCGGCCGCGGCGGCATGGAGCTCGCCCCGGCCTTGCCCGGGTACGGCTCGGCGGCCAGCTCGCGGTCGCCGAGCCAGGGGCGACCAGGATCAGGACCTCGCTCCCGCTCGGCACCGCACGCCGTGAGCTCCGATCCAAGCCCTCGAACACGATGGGCCGGCGGCCGAAACCCGGGGGCCAGCTTCCGGCCCGTGGCGCAACCCGGCGGCGACCCCGGGCGAGCCGGTGCCGCCGCTCTCGCCCCGGTCGGTCCTCCGTCCACCGACTCGGCCGTGCCCGCACCCCGCTCCGGACCGAGGGGTCGCGAGAGCCTCTCGATCCGAGCCGTGGGACCGGGTACGATCCGCGATGATACGCAGCGTCGACCGCATCCTGACCACGCACTGCGGGAGCTTGCCCCGCCCCGCCGACCTGCTGGACCTGATGAAGGCCCGGCTCTCCGACCAGCCCTACGACGTCGCCGCCTACGACGAGCGGGTGCGGACGGCGGTTCGGGAGGTCGTCCGTCGGCAGGTGGAGCACGGCCTCGACGTGGTGACCGACGGCGAGCAGGGCAAGCTCGGCTTCTTCACCTACGTCAACGAACGGTTGGAGGGTTTCGAGCCCGGGCAGGGCGGCTTCAACCGGTACGAGGCCGAGGTACGGGCCTTCCCCGAGTACTACCGGGACTACTTCTCGCGGGCGATGATGGGGGGCACGGTGGTCCCCATGAGGCCCGCCGTGTGCGTCGGTCCGGTCCGGTACCGTGGGCACGACGCCGTGCGCCGCGACATCGAGAACCTGAAGGCCGCGCTGGAGGGCCAACCGTACGTCGAGGCCTTCCTTCCCGCCGTCGCGCCCAGCGGGGTCGGCAGCAACCGGTACTACCGGACGGAGGAGGAGTACCTGCTCGCGGTCGCCGACGCGCTGCACGAGGAGTACCGGGCCATCGTCGACGCCGGCCTCCTGCTCCAGGTGGACGACCCTTTCCTGACCGACGTCTACGGCGACCCCACCCTCACCGCCGAGGAGAAGCGGAGGAAGGCCGACCGGTACGCCGAGGCGATCAACCACGCGCTGCGCGGTATCCCGGCCGACCGGGTGCGTTTCCACACCTGCTACGGCATCAACGAGGGTCCGCGGGTGCACGACGCGCCGCTGCGCGACGTCCTGCCGTCCGTGCTGCGGATCAAGGCGGGCGCCCTCTCGTTCGAGGCCGCCAACCCCCGGCACGAGCACGAGTACCACGTGTTCGAGGAGGTGAAGCTGCCGGAGGGCATGGTGTTGATCCCGGGGGTCATCACTCATGCCAGCAACATCGTCGAGCACCCGGAGTTGGTCGCCGAGCGCCTGCTGCGCTACGCGAAGCTGGTCGGGCGCGAGAACGTGATCGCGGGGGCCGACTGTGGCTTCTCCTCACAGGCGACCTACAAGCCCGAGGTCGATCCCAGGGTGATGTGGGCCAAGTTCCAGGCCATGGCGGAGGGCGCCCGCCTGGCCAGCCGTCGCCTCTGGCCCTGACCGGTCCGAACCCATCCGGCCTCCGGGCCGCGCACCCGGGCGGCGGTCCGGCCTCGGCAGTATTCGCCCATCGGACGGGAATCGAGACGACCGTGCCCGGGCGGGGCGAGGCATCCACCGGGACCGACGTCCCGCCGGGGGCACGGTCGCCATGCCCTGAGCGAGGCTTTCGGGTCGGCTCCTGGCCTCAGGTCGATGGTCGGGCACGGTCCGGCTCGGCGTTCGTCACCGGACAGGGGACCCCAGCCGGAGGACCGCGATCGGGTCGCCGAGCCGGACCGTGCCGGGGCGCAGGACGCGGAGATGGATGCCGAAGGGCAGGGGCTCGGTCGCCTGCAGGCTGTCGCGGTAGGACCCCAGGTGGCGGAGGGTCTCGAAGTCCACCGCGCCGGTGTCGGCGTTGCGGGTGGTGACGGCGCAGCGGCCGACGTGACCCTCCCCGCGCAGGATCGCCTCGCCGACCCGGACCTCGGCGCCGACCCAGGCGTCCTCCTCGTGAGCGGCGAGGCCGTCCACGAGGAGGGTCATGCGGAAGCGGCGGGGATCGACCGGATCGGCTTCGCCCGCCTCGGCCCGGAGCCGCTCGAGCGACGCCAGCGAGAGCAGGGTGACGGCCCCTCTCGCGCCACGGTCGACGCCGGGCCGCCCGGGCGGGGTGGCAACCAGCCGTAGGGCACGGCCGCAGTGCTCGGAGATCGCCGCCGAGAAGGGGCCCTCCACCGACCGTGCCCGCATCTCCCGGCCGAAGAAGCGCACCTCGAGCGGGG
>DASRBU010000030.1:0-3415 GCA_035653475.1 Candidatus Dormiibacterota bacterium
CACGATGGCAGCTGAGGAGCGACTGATCGTCTCCAACGTGACGGTCACCTTCGGAGGGCTGACCGCCCTGGAGGACGTGTCCCTGACCGTCGAGCCCGGGGAGATCGTGGGCGTGATCGGGCCCAACGGCGCCGGCAAGACCACCCTCCTGAACGCCATCTGCGGCTTCGTCCGCCCCCGGTCGGGCTCGATCGTCTACCGCGGCCGGGAGCTGCGGCGACACCGGCCCCACGACCTGACCCGCCTGGGCATCGCCCGCACCCTGCAGGGGCTGGGACTGTGGAGGGGCCTGAACGTGATCGAGAACGTGGTCGCGGGCGGCCAGGGGTCGGTGCGCGCCGATCCGGGATCGGCCTTGCTCGGCCTCCCGCGCTCCGTCGGCGAGGAGGCCCGGCTGCGAGCGCGGGCGCGGGCGCTCCTGGCCGAGCTGCGCCTGGAGGCGGACGCCGAGCGGCCGCCCGGCGTCCTCCCCTACGGCCTCCAGAAGCGGGTCGCGCTGGGCCGGGCCCTGATGGCCGAGCCCAGCCTGCTGCTCCTGGACGAGCCGGCGAGCGGCCTCTCCGAGGCCGAGATGGAGGACCTGAGGTCGCTCCTCCTGGGCCTGCGGTCGCGGATGGGCGTGCTGCTGATCGAGCACCACATGGACCTGGTCATGTCCACCTGCGACCGGCTGGTGGTGCTCGACTTCGGCCGGGTGATCGCCAGTGGCACGCCGGAGGTGATCCGCGCCGATCCCCAGGTCACCACCGCCTACCTGGGCGAGGTGGTGACCGGAAGCGAGGCCGGCGGTGCTGGAGGTTAGCGGCCTCTCCGCCGCCTACGGCCCCGTCCAGGCCCTGCGCGACGTGTCCTTCCGGGTCGAGCCCGGGAGCATCACGGCCGTGCTGGGGGCCAACGGGGCCGGCAAGACGACGCTGCTGCGGACCATCACCGGGCTCAAGCGGGCCACGGCGGGCAGCGTCCGCCTGGACGGTGAGGAGCTGACCGGGTTGCCGGTGGAGGAGATCGTGCGCCGGGGCGTCGCCCACGTGCCCGAGGGGCGGGGGATCATCGAGGAGCTCACGGTCGACGAGAACCTGCGCCTCGGGGGGCTGTGGCGGCGGGACCGCGCCGACCGCCGACGGGCCCAGGCCGAGGTCTACGATCTCTTCCCCGCCCTGGCCGATCGGCGGCGTCGCCCGGCGGCGACCCTTTCCGGCGGCGAGCGCCAGATGCTCGCCATCGGTCGCGCCCTGGTCGCTCGACCCCGGCTGCTGCTGTTGGACGAGCCCTCGCTCGGCCTGGCCCCCATGGTCACCGCCCAGCTCATGGCCCTGCTGCGCGACCTGACCCGGGCCGGGACGCTGACCGTGGTCCTGGTCGAGCAGAACGCCCGCAGCGCGCTCTCCATCGCCGACCGGGCGGTGGTCCTCAACCTGGGCCAGGTGGCCGTCGCCGAGGCCGCGGCCGTGGTGGCGGCGGACAGCGCCCTTCGTCACCACTACCTGGGGTTCTGAGGTGCGGCGTCCTCACCGCGCGACCTGGCGGCCGGCGCCCCCTCGTCGCTGGGGGCGATCGGGCCGACGATGGAGGGACGGTTGACCGGGGAGGTACGTGGGGGCAGATGGAACGACTGCTGGACCTGACCCTCAACGGGGTGACGTACGGGTTGATCTACGCCGCGGTGGCGCTGGGCCTGGTGCTGATCTGGCGGGCCACCCGGATCGTCAACTTCGCCCAGGGGGCCATGGCCACCTTCACCACCTACGTGGCCGTGACCCTGATCGACCGCGGCGCCGACTACTGGGTGGCGTTCGCGGTCGCGCTCGGGCTCGGCTTCGTGCTCGGCGCGGTCGTGGAGCGGCTGCTGATCCGGCCCCTGCCCGGCTCCTCCGAGCTGGGCCGCGTGATCGTGACCCTGGGGCTCCTGATCCTGCTGGAGGCGGTGGCGGGGGCCGTCTGGGGCGGCAGCGACCGCTCCTTCCCGGCCAACTTCTCGCAGATCGGCCTCCGCCTGGGCGGGCGTCAGGTGGCCTTCTCCAGCTTCGACCTGTTCACCCTGGTGGCCGTGCTGCTGCTGATGCTGGGCATGCTGGTCCTGTTCCGCTTCACCGCCCTCGGGCTGCGGATGCGGGCCTCCGCCTTCGCCCCGGAGGTGGCGCGGCTGCTGGGGGTTCGGGTGGGGCGCATCCTCACCCTGGGCTGGGCGCTGGCCGCCCTGGCCGGCTCCCTGGCCGGCGTCCTGGTGGCGCCCAAGGTCCTGCTCTACCCCAACAACATGGACACGGTCCTGGTCTTCGGCTTCGTCTCCGCGGTCATGGGCGGCCTCGACAGCCCCATCGGGGCGCTGGTGGGGGGCCTGGTCACGGGCCTGGCGCTCTCCTACGTGGGCGGGTACCTGGGGTCGAGCCTCCAGACCGTGGGCGCCCTGGTCATCCTGCTGGTGGTGCTGGTCATTCGGCCCGAGGGGATCTTCTCTCGGGCCTCCCTGCGGAGGGTGTGAGGTGCCCGGGGCGCAGCCGGCCCGGATCGCGGCCCCCGTGGCGCGATGGCGACCCCGCCTCAGGCGGCTGTGGGAGCAGCCCATGCTCCGCCACCTGCTGCTCGGGCTGGCGGCGGCGGCGGGCTTCCTGCTCCTGACCTCGCTGCTCAGCCCCTACGACGACTTCCAGGTCGCCCAGGTGGCGGTCTACGCGCTGGCCCTGGCCGGGCTCACGGTGCTGACCGGGGCCAACGGCCAGATCTCGCTCGGGCACGGCGCCTTCATGGCCGTCGGCGCCTACACCACGGCCATGCTGCTGGTCGACGAGCAAGCCCCGCTGGGGCTGGCCGTGGCCGCCTCGGCGGCCACCAGCGGCCTCCTGGGCTTCATCGTCGGCCTGCCCGCCACCCGGCTCCGGGGCCCGTACCTGGCCGGCCTGACCCTGGCCCTGGCGGTGGGGCTCCCCCAGGTCTCGGTCCGCTTCGCTCACGTGTTCGGGGGGGAGGAGGGGATCTCGGTGCCGCCGCCCACGCCGCCCGAGGGCGTCGACCCCCAGCGCTGGCTGGCCTGGATCTGCCTGCTGGCTACCCTGAGCGGGCTCGTGCTCCTGGCCAACCTGATGAGCAGCCACGTCGGCCGCGCCTTCCGCAGCGTCCGTGACGACGAGGTCGCCGCCGCCCTGGCCGGCATCCACGTCGGCCGAACCAAGGTGCTCTGCTTCACCGTCAGCGCGGCCTGTGCCGGCCTCTCGGGAGGGCTGCTGGGCCTGGGCACGGCCATCGTCAACCCCGGTGAGTTCGCCCCCGCCCTCTCCATCGGGCTCCTGGCCGGCATGGTCCTGGGCGGCTCCGGCAGCCTGCTGGGGGCCTGGTGGGGCGCGGTCTTCCTGGTCTACGTGCCCCAGTGGGCCACCTCGGTCTCCGGCTCCCTCCACCTCAGCAGCAGCGTCAGCTC
>DASRBU010000031.1:0-7880 GCA_035653475.1 Candidatus Dormiibacterota bacterium
CGCCTCGCGCAGGGCGTGGTGCTGGAGGTCCAGCCGGTCGGCCTCCCCCGGATGTCGCGGAAACACGTAGGAGGAGCGTTCCCGCTCCACCCGCTCCGCCGTCGCCCGCTCCACCTCGCCCTCGGTGGGGCGCTCCAGGGCCCAGGCCACCACCCCCAACTGCTGGGCTGTGGCCAGCAACGCGCGCAGGGTGGCGAGCCGCCGCCGCCGGGTGGCCGGGGCCAGGCCCCGGCGGCGTAGGTCGACCGCGAAGTCCAGCAGCCGCCGTCGGGCGCTCTCGGGTCCGAGCAGCAGGGAGCGCACCGCATCCTCGATCGAGGTGCCCAGGAAGCGGGCCAGGTCCTCCAGGTCGGCGGTGTAGGCGCGGACGGTGGCCCGGGGGCGGTCGGAAAGGAAGCGGGCGATCAGCCGATCGGGGTCGGTCTCGGGGATCTCGGCCGGGGCGTGGCCGCCGTCCACGGCGGTCCGTGTCTCCTCCACGTGTCGAGTATGCGCTCGACGGACGAGAGACGGCAGCCGGCTCAGCCCTGCGTTTCGCCCACCCTTGGGCTCATGAGCGACTTCGATACGATCTTCGAGACAGCGCTGGAGCGGCTGGCCCCGGCCCATGAGCGGCTGGAGCGGCTGCGCCAGCGGATCTCCCTCCTGCAGCGGGAGGAGCGGCACCTGGCTCGGACCCTCGCCGCCCGGGAGAAGGCGATCGAGCAGGCCCGGCAGGCCCTGCGGGCCGCGGACGAGGAGGACGAGCGCGTGCGCTCCGAGATCGAGGCGGAGCTGCAGGCTCTCGACCCCGCTCGGGTGGAGGCGATCGCGCCCGTAGGCCTGGCGGCGGATGCCATCGAGGTGGTGACCGACCCGGAGCCGGCCCTGGTCGGGTCGAGGAGGGGTAGGCGATGGCGGAGGCTGCTCGGCTCCCGACCCTGGGGAAGGTCTCTGAGGCCCTGGTCGATGAGTGGTCGCTGGAGGGGTGCCTGACGGGCCACCAGCGGGAGCTTTTCGTGGGGCTGATGGACCGCCTCACCCGCGGCGGGCCGCTCGCGCTCACCCCCGAGGAGGAGGAGTTGCTCGCCGAGCTTCCTGACGAGGGTCGCGTGGCGGTCGGGCGGCCTCCGGCCATCACCCGGCAGCGGGCGAGGTGGATCGTGGCCCTGGCCAAGCTGCCCTACTCCTTCGGCGGGATCTGCCGGACGATCGGGGTGAGCTACAGCGTGCTCAAGGAGGCGCGACGCGATCACCCAGGATTGCTGGCTGCCCTCACGTACGCGCGGACGGTGTGGCTTGCCCGCATCGCCGAGGCCCGCGAGCGGGCGGTCGAGGTGGCGATCGCGACTGGAGACTGGCGGGCGGCGGTGCAGGACCAGCTCGACGAGCGCCGACGGCTGGCCACCGAGGAGCGAGAGGACCCCTGGGCCGACTCCGGTGAGGTCGTGGCCCTAATCGCGGAGCGCTTGCAGGGGATGATCGGTGGTGACGGAGGTGCTGGCCCGGCTGGCGGCCTTCGGGGGCCCCCTTGGTCCCCAGCCCGAGCCAGCTGCGGCGGCTGCTGACCAGCGCGCCCGAGATGCTCTACGCCGGCCCTAAGGGCTTGGGCAAGAGCACGGCGGTGCTGGTGACGGCGGTGGCCAAGGCGGCCAGCGGGGGCGTGGCCCTGGCGGTCGTTCCGGAGCTGGCCAGCTCTCCCCTGCCGGGCCTGATCCAACGCTGGCTGGCCAGTGCTCAGCCCGAGGTCGGCGGTCGTAGCTGGCGGCTGCCCGGCGGGGGCCGGGTCGCGCTCGCCCATCGCCGCGCTCATCCCTCCGGCCCTTTCCGGCTGGCCGCCGTCGACGACCTCTGCCGGCTGCGGGAGCCGGAGTACCTCGACCTGCTCGGGCCGGGCGCTCGGGTGATGGCCGCCGCCTCGCCCGAGGAGCCCGGCCGGGAGTGGGTGGCGGCTCGCTTCGGGCTCGAGGGCGGGGAGCGGCCCCCTGACCGGGTGGTGGTCACCGCCACCCTGGGGGAGATCCCGGGCGGAGAGGTGACCCGTCGGGCCCTGGAGCGGCTGCCCGAGCCCAGGCGCTCCTGGGCGCTGGGTGACTGGAGCGCCGGCACGTCAACGCCGGAACCTGCCTGGTCTCTGGACTCGCGGCGGGCGGCATCCGTCTCAGCCGGTGGCGACCCACCCGCAGGCGACGATCGAGGCGCCGTCGAAGGGGTGGCATTCCGGCTCGGCTTCGACGGCCGAGGGTCGGAGGTGGTCTGGGAGCCGGAAGGCTGGCCAATCCCCACCTCTGCCCCAGCGGGGAGTCGGGAGCCGGCAAGACCCAGGCCTGGCAGGGACTGGCGGCCGAGTTGCTGGACCAGCGCTGGCGATGGAGCTCCTCCACGGCGATGCTGGCCAGGGGGATCGTGCGTCGAGAGCATCGCATCTTGGTGGGCTGCTCCAACCACGCCCCATGCTCCTCCCGCAGCGGCCTCAGGTCGGCTCGCCGCCCGCTTCGACACCTCGTACCGGCTACGTTCGGATCCGGCGGGAGGTCGAGGCCCGGGGTCGGGGGGTCGGCATTCGAGCGACGCCGACCCTACCCGGGCCGCCGAGCGCGCCTTCGCCATCGCGGGGGTGAGCCGATGACGGCGGCGGCCGTGCTTGCGGCCGGCGGGGAGGTCAGGCTCCCAGCGTGCAGGCCCACATCGGCCGTAGGCGGGCGTCGTGGCCCGTCAGGGCGCTACCTCAAGGCCGCTCGAACTCCTGGTGGTGCTCAAGCCACCAGCGGGCGATGTCGACGCGGCGGGCGAACCACACCCCGCCCTTGGCCAGGGCGTACTCGATGAACTCGCGGAGCGCCGAGGTCCGGCCGGCGTGACCGGCCAGGCGGGGGTGCAGCCCGATCGACATCATCTTCGGGTAGCCTCGTTCGCCCTCCCGCCAGTACTGGTCGAGGCCACGCCGACAAGTGTCGTAGAAGTCGGTCGGGCTGCCGTAGCCCTGGGCGAGCGTGAAACGTACGTCGTTGTACGGGAACGAGCTGTAGGGGACGACGAGATGGCGCCGGCCCGATACCTCGGTGAAGTACGGGAGGTCATCGTTGTAGGCGTCCGAGTCGTACAGGAAGCCGCCCTCCTCGACCAGCAGCTCGCGGGTGTTCACACTCGGTCCGTAGCGGCAGTACCAGCCCAATGGCCGCTCGCCGCACGTCTCCTGGATGGATTCGATCGCCCATCGGATGTGCCGGCGTTCCTCCTCCCGGTCGAGCAGCCAGTGCTCGATCCAGCGCCAGCCATGCGAGCAGGGCTCGTGCCCGCTCTCCCTGATCCAGGCCGCCACCTCCGGGTTGCGTTCGAGGGCGACGGCTGCCGTGAAGAACGTGGTCTTCAGGCCGTACTCGTCGAAGAGGTCGAGGAGACGGAAGACGCCGGCCCGGCTCCCGTACTCGTAGATCGACTCGGCGGCGAGGTCACGATGCTCCTGGCCAAAGGCGTAGCTGATCTCGGCGAGGCCCTCGTTGCGCCCATCACCCGCCGGCTTCGAGTACTCGGAACCCTCCTCGTAGTTGACCACGAGGCTGACGGCCACCCTGGCCCCGCTCGGCCAGCGCACCTTCGGCTTGCGCCGGCCGTAGCCGACGAAGTCGCGCCGGGGACCGGGCAGGTCGCCATCGATCAGCCGGGGTCGGGTCATCCTTCTGACCTCCTCTACTCGACCTGGATCAGCTCGTCCAGGTGCTCCATGAAGGAGCGGTCGCCGTGGGCGGCGATCGCCCTCAGGAGCCCATCGCGGTCGCCGCGCTCGACCAGATCGAGCAGTACCTCGTGCCGGGCCACGTTCTCGTCGAGATTGCCGTACAGGCGCTCGCGAAGACGCAGGTTCATGGCCATGCACAGGCGGAGCTGGAGCGCGAGCGCTCGATACGCCTGGAGCAGGCGCCGGTGGCAGGCCAGGCCGCACATCGCCAGGTGGAAGGCGATGTTCTCCTCCAGCAGCCGTTCCAGATCGCCCCGCTGAGCGGCCTGTCGCATCCCCTGCAGGGCGGTGCGCAGCGGCACCAGGAGGGCGGAGTCGCGTACCGGCACGCCGAGTTCAGCGGCCAGCCGATCGAGCGCGAACCGAAGGGTGTAGATCTCGTGAACGTCCTCGGCCGTGAGCGGCGTGACCACGGCCCCGCGGCGCGGAAAGGTGACCACGAGGCCCTCCTGCTGGAGGATCCTCATGGCCTCTCGAAGCGGAGGCCGACTGACACCCAGGCGTTCGGTCAGCCGTTCCTCGACCAGCCGCTCACCGGGCCGGTACTCGCCGGACAGGATGAGGCGGCGCAATGCGGCCGCGGTCATGTCCACCACGCTGGGCGGGTCGATCTTCTCGACGCTCATGTGCCGGTGTCGAGGGCCTGGCGGCGTCTGGCGATCTGGGACAGGGCGACCGCGACGACCAGGGCCCCACCGTAGAACAGGGACTGGACGTAGCTCTGGGCGCCGAGTAGCTGGAAGCCCGTGATGCCCGTGACCAGGAAGTACACGGCGACCACGCTGCCGAAGGGGTTGAAGCGGCCCGGGACGATGGTCGTCGCCCCCAGGAAGGCGGCCGCGAACGCCGGGAGGAGCAGCTGCTCGCCGGACGTGGGGTCGGCCGCTCCCGTGGTCCCGGCATAGGCGACACCGGCCACCGCGCTGACGACGCCCGAGGTCACGAGCGCTCCCAGGCGTACACGGCTGACGTTGATGCCCGAGAGGCGGGCCACGCTGCGGCCTCGGCCGACGAACAGGAGGCGGCGCCCGAGCGGGGTCAGCTCGAACACGTACCACATCACGAGGCAGAGGAGGAGGCCGTAGTAGAACTCCAGCGGGATGCCCAGCAGCCGCTTCACGATGACCCAGTCGACCAGGTGTTGCGAGACCCCGCTGATCGTGTTCGACCCGCTGATGAGGAGCACTACGCCACCGACGAACGTCCCACTGCCGAGCGTGACGATGATCGAGTCGATCCGAAAGACGAGGATGAAGGCTCCGTTGATCAGGCCCACCAAGGCACCGGCCGCCAGCGCGGCCAGGATGGCCACGCCGATCGGCCAGTGATGCTGTGCGTTGAGGACGGCGACGATCATGGCCGCCAGGGTCAGCACGGAGGCCACCGAGAGGTCGTAATCACCGGCCGTGAGCGGCACCAGCAGGGCCAGCGTCAGGATGACGATGACCGCCTGCGACCCGAAGATGGTCGCGAAGTTGGTCATGGTCGGGAACGTCTGGGAGGTGGCCGGGAAGACGGTGAAGAACACCACCACTACGGCCCAAGCGGCCAGGAGCCCGTACTGCCCGAGCAGGGCGGACAGACGCCACACCTGAAGACGAGCGCGCCACTCCGGGGTGGGTTCTGGCGAGCCGATCTCCTCCACCGCTGACCGTCCTCCTATAGCATAGTGCTCACGCCGCTCCCGGCTCGCCGCTCCTCAAGCACTGCTCCGTGATTCGCTCGGTGGTCACCTCATCGCCGCCCAGCTCGCGCACCACGCGCCCTCGGGCGACGATCAGTACCCGGTCGCACAGCAGCGCCAGCTGCTCGTAGTCCGCGCTCGCGCAGATGACCGCCGTCCCCGCAGCGACCGCCTCGCGGACCAGGCCCATGATGCGCTGCCTCGCCCCCACGTCCACGCCCTGGGTCGGCTCGTGGAGGAGCAGCAGCCGTGGCCGCGTCTGCAGCCATTTCGCGAGCATGACCTTTTGCTGGTTGCCTCCGGACAGGGCGGCGTAGACGAGGGTCGGGTCCGGAGGTCTCACGTCGAACGCGTGCAGGAGCCGCCGCGAGTCGTCGACCATCCGTGACCAGGACAGGGTCAGCCGCTGGAAATAGCGACGCAGCACGGGCAGTGTCAGATTGTCGGTCACCGAGAGCGACCCCACACTGCCGTCACGCTGCCGATCGGCCGGAATCAGCCCGATGCCCGCGGCGATGGCGCGGGATGGGGTCAGGGACGGCAGTTCCAGAGTGTCGTCGCCCAGCTCGAGCATCCCCGCGGCGGCCTTTCGGGCGCCGAACAGGAGGTAGGGCAGGTCCTCGAAGCCGGCCCCGAGGAGTCCGGTCACTCCCAGGACCTCGTTCCGTCGCACCGCCAGGTCGATGCCTCGAAGCAGACCGCCTCGCAGGCCGCGGACGCGCACCGCGGGTCGGGCCTCGGTTGGCCGCCGATGGGCGCCCTCCAAGGTCTGCAGGTGTTGGCCGATGATCAGGTGGACCAGCTGGTCGCGGCTGGTCTGCCGGGTGACCACGGAGCCCGCCCGCTGACCGTTGCGCAGGACCGTCACCCGGTCCGTGATCGCCATCACCTCCCCCAGGTCGTGAGAGACGAACACGACGCTGGCGTTACTGGCCACGACCTGGCGAACGAGGGCGAAGAGCCGGTCCACGTGATCCCTGGGTAGAAAGGCCGTCGGCTCGTCGAGGAAGAGCAGCCCCTGGTCCGTGTGCGCCTCCGCGGCCCCCTGCCTCATGCCCTCGACGGCGCGCACGATGGCGAGCATCGCCCTGGATACGGCCGGCAGGTCCCCGACCCGTGCTGTCGGGTCCAGATCGAGTCCGTAGCGGGCGAACGTCTCCTCGGCGCGGGCGCGCTCGCGCTTCCAGGAGAAGTACGGGCGTCGCGAGGACGCGATCTCGCCAGCGCGCAGGTTCTCGAGGACGGTCAGGCTTGGGATCAGTCCCAGGTCCTGGTGGACGAAGTCCATCCCTAGCTTGCGGAACTGACCCGGTGCCAGCGGGAGATCGACCGCCTGCCCACGCACCTCGATGGTTCCCGCGTCCGGTGCGTGGAAGCCGGCCAGAACCTTGATCAGCGTGGATTTGCCAGATCCGTTCTCGCCCAGCAGCCCGTGCACCTCCCCGGGAAGGACCTCCAGGGAGACGTTGTCCAGCGCCCGGGTGCCACCGAACGACTTGGTGAGTCCACGGATGGAGAGCAGTGGAGGCGGAGGCAAGCCTGGACCTACACGCCCCAGAGCGCCTTGTAGCCTTTAACGTAGGCGTCCCCGTAGCCCGTGGACACCTGCGGGGGATTGCCGGCTTCGCTCACGTTCTGCTTGGTGAAGACACGAAGAGCGGTGTGCTCGTCGAAGGTCTTGGGAAGGTCCATGCCGGAGAGGACCCGCGCCGCCGCGTCGACGTAGGCCCAGCCCAGCCAGTTGAGGTTCTCGCCGACGTCCATCCGCACGATGTCACCGGTTTGCAGGTAACCGAGCACGAAGGGGGTTCCATTGTAGGTGGAGATGTGAACCTGGCCGGTCTTGCCCGAGGCGGTGATCGCCGGCACGACGAACTGCGACATCGAGTCGTAGATGGGAATGACGTAGTTGATGTTCGGGTCACGGGCCAGGGCCGACTGCACCTCGGTCTGGATCTTCGTCGACCAGTCGGCGACCGGGACGTTGACGAACGTGGTCTTGCAGGACGCCCCGCAGTCCTGGGAGAACACGGTCTTGATGCCGTTCACGAGGGGTGGGGTGCCGGTGACCTCGTTCGAGGTGATGACCAGGACGTCGGCCTTGCCGTTGGTGTCGAGCACCACCCAGTCCGCCATCAGACGAGCCGCTTCGTCGTAGGGGGCGGGAACGCTGGTGTTGACGGCCACCGGGGTCTGCGATCCGGCGTAGACGTGGATGGCGAGGACGGGGATCTTCGCCTGCTGGGCCTGTGCGATCTGGGGCCCGACCACCCTGGGGTCGACGCCGCCGAAGTCGTAGATCAGGTCGGCGTGGCGGCCGATCGCCTCACCGTAGCACTGCACCCACTGCGCCACCTGGCCCTGCGTCGTGCAGTTGACGAAGTTCATGCCCAGCATCCCCGCCGCCTGTGCCATGGCGTTGCCGATGTTGGCGGCGAAGGGATTGGCGCTGGAGTCGGGGATGTAGAAGATCGTCTT
>DASRBU010000032.1:0-3904 GCA_035653475.1 Candidatus Dormiibacterota bacterium
CCCCAGTCCGGCCGGGCCAGGTCGTGGATGCCGATCGCCTCGGGGTCGCCGACGTGGAGGGGGGCGCCGTGGGCGAGGGGCAGCTCGGCGGTGACGCGCTGGGCCAGGTCCAGCTGGTCCCGGCGGATGGGCCGCATCGAGACCACGACCGGCCCTCGGAAGCGACCCGCCGGCCGGACCTGGAGCGAGGTGCGCCACATGGGCACGCTCCGGCCCAGCTCCAGGTGCCGGAGCCTGACCCCGGCCTCCAGCAGCCGGCCCTCGGCGGTGAAGCTGCAGCCGAGCAGGAAGCCGACCAGGTCCTCGCGCCAGAGGTCGCGGACGTCGGTCGGCTCGGCGGTCAGCTCGCCCGAGCGGTAGACGCGGTAGCGGGGCAGGTCGGTGCGGAGGTCCGCCTCCGGCGCCACCCGTCGGGGGTGGGGGTCGCCGGGCTCGGTGACGTCGAGCAGCGGCATCGGCCGGGGGTTCGCCTCGCACACGGACTGGAACTCGCCGGCCAGGTCGCGGGGGAGGATGACCAGGTTGGCCTGGAGGTAGCCGAGGCAGAGGCCGGTGGTGGGCCGGTCCCAGCCCCCGTCGCGGATCAGCCGGCGCACCTGGGCGGGATGGGCGTGGGCCAGATCAGCGGTCGAACTCGTCTCCCCTGTCATCTCCGTTCCTCCTTCCTTGGAACCCGTTCCGTTCCTGGAACCTTCGCCGGGTCCGCGCGCACCGAACGACCACCTCGTCGAGTCCGGTCGGGCCTCACCGCCCCCTCCCCTCCTCGCTCCGCGCCACGACCTGCGCATCCCCGCTCAGCTCCTCCAGGACCGGGAGCAGGTAACGCTTGAAGCGCGCCGGGTTCTCCGCCATGGGAAAGTGCCCGAGACCGGGCATGGGGTGGAAGCGGGCGCCGGGGATGCGCTCGGCCGTGGCCCGGCTCATCTCCAGCGTGCACGAGTAGTCGTACTCGCCGGTCATGAGGTGGACCGGACAGCGGGCGGTGTCGATCCTCGCCACCCGACCGCGGCCGTCCCAGTCGTCGTTGTAGAAGGCGATGTCGCCGTTGAAGACGCCGGCCGCCGCCTGGCTGTAGACGAACCAGACCTGCTTGCGGTGCCGCCGGGGCGAGCGCGGCGCCATCAGCCCCTCGACCCAGGCCGGCACCGCCTCCGAGGCGTTCACCTCCGGGTGGTGGGTCCAGCCGATGCGGCGGCCGCTGACCTTCTCCGAGGACTCGCAGCCGATCACGCCTCGGAAGCGGTCGGGGTGCCGGAGGGCCAGCTCCAGGACGATCTCCCCGCCCATCGAGCAGCCCAGCACCAGCGGCCGCTCCAGCCGGAGGGCGCGGGCGAAGGCCACCACGAATCCGGCGTAGAAGGCGGTGGTCAGCCGGTACTCCCGCTCCCACCAGCCGTCCGGAGGCAGGGAGCGGCCGTGGCCGGGCAGGTCGAAGGCCACCAGCCGCCAGCGTCGGGTGTAGTCGGGGTCGTTGAGCAGGTGGGCGAAGAGGCGGGAGTCCGCGCCCGCGGTGTGGAGCAGGAGCAGGGGGAGGCCCGAGCCCGCCTCCTCGAAGTAGACGCGGTAGCGGCGACCACGGTAGCCGAGCCAGAGGTAGCGGCCGACCACCGGCTCCAGGCCGTCCGGCGGCTCCGGCGCCGGCGGGTCCTCCTCCGGCTCCCCCGAGCTGACCAGGCGGGCCAGCTCCCCCAGCCGCCTCAGGACCCGGGCCGAGGCCAGGATCAGCCGGCGGTTGCCGTCGAGGCGGACGCCGGGCACGCGCATCCACATGGCCAGCAGGTCGTGGTGGTGGCGCGGGGGCGCGGCCGAGAGGAAGGCCCGCCAGACCTCCGGCGGCGCCTCCAGGCTGAAGTCCCAGCCGTCGTCGACCCCCTCCAGGGGCCGCCAGCGCAGCCGGCCCCCCTCCACGCTCAGCAGGCACTCGCGGTCACCGCAGCGCCAGAGGGAGGTGAACCGAGATCGGGCGGCGATCGTCCGCAATTCGGGATCGGTCGCGGCCGCCTCCATCCAGCGCTCCATCCACCCTCGGGTGAGGAACTCGTCCGTGGAGGCGGGAGCGGTCCCCCCGCCGCCGGGGTGCGCCGTGCTCACGGCGCCTCCGCCGGCTCGGGTCGGCCCCCGGCCAGCCCCGCCAGCCGTTCGTAGAGCCGGGCCACGGCCACGATGTCCTCGTCGGCCGAGCCCAGGGCCATGGCGACGCGGTACAGCTGGTGGACGGTGGCCGTGGCCGGCAGCGCCGCCCCCGTCGCCTCGGCCAGGGCCAGCGCCAGCCGGAGGTCCTTCTCCCCCAGGCGGAGGCCGAAGCGGGGGGTGAAATCCCGCTCCAGCAGGTACGGGAACCGCTTCAGGAAATGGTGCGAGCGCCCCCCCGATCGGGAGAGGATGGCGAAGAGACGCCGGGGTTCGATGCCGGCCTTGACCCCCAGGGTGAAGGCCTCGGCCGCCACCAGCACGTTCCCCATCGTCATCACGTTGTTGACCAGCTTCACCGCCTTGCCATCGCCGACCCGGCCGGCGTGCTGGACCGTGCCCAGCAGCTCCAGCAGCGGCCGCGTCCGCTCCAGGTCCTCCGGGCGCGCCCCCACCAGCAGGACCAGGGCGCCCGCCGCCGCCTCCGCCGGCCCACCGCTCAGGGCGCAGTCCACCACCGTGATCCCGCGTCGCCCGGCCGCCTGGTCGAGGGCGCGCACGGTCGCCGGCAGCACGGTGCTGGTCTCCACCAGCGTCGACCCCGGCCGTAGGCGCGCCAGCAGCCCGTTCGGGGGGAGCAGGGCCGCGGTCACGGCGTCGTCGTCGGGGAGGCTGGTCAGCACCACCTCCAGGCGGGCCAGCTCCTCCGGGGCCGCCGGCCGGACGCCGCGCGCCTCCGCCCGCCGCATCGCCGCCGGGTCCACGTCCCGACCCCAGACCTCGTGCCCGGTGTCGAGCAGGCGCCCGGCCAGCGCGCCGCCCATGGTCCCGAGGCCGACCAGGCCGACGCGACCCGTCCCGGCGCTCATGATCACGCCGGGCTCCCGGCCAGGGTGCGTGCCGCCCACCGGCCCGACACGGCCGCCCACATGAGGTGATGTCCGTGCCCGTTGAGCTGGATGCCGCCCAGCGCCGCCGAGCCGCAGGCGAACAGCCCCGGCAGCGGTGCGCCCGCGGCGTCGAGCACGGCCATGTCCGCGTCCACGTCCAGGCCGCCGTCGGCGAGCGTGACCACGACCCGCAGTGGGCCGACCTCGACCTCCGGGCCGCAGCGGCGGGCCAGGCCCAGGTCCAGCAGATGGCCCAGGGTGGCGTAGCCGATGCCGGGGTAGGTGCACACGGGCCGGTCGCGCAGGCCCTCCTCGGCCACGCGCAGGCGCACCTCCTGGCCACCCAGCCAGTCCAGCCGCTCCAGCAGCCGGGCGCCGGGCATGGTGCCGACTGGGGTCAGGGCCCGGCTGGCCTCGACCAGGTGCCGCTGTGGCTCCACGTGCGGCCTGCCCGGCACCACCGTGCGCAGGCTGGGGGCATAGCGGGGCGGATGGTTCCGGCAACCGAATCTGGCCGCGGCCAGCTCGATCGGCCGGCCCAGGGCGTTGGGGTTGAGCCCGGGGACGCGTCCCCAGGCGGCGCTCCGGTCGCCGCAGGCCAGGACCAGCGCGGCGCCGCGCTCGACCTCGCCCGCCGTCACCCGGAAGCCGCCGCCGTCACGACCCAGGTCGGTGACCTCCCGCCCGGGCGCCACCTCGACCGTCGGCCTGGAGGCCAGGATTCCCAGCACCGTCTCCACCGCCGCGCGCGCCGCGGGCACGGCGTTGTGCATCCGCGGCTTGCGGTGGGGGGGCTCCGGGTAGGGCCCGGCGAAGCGCACGCCGGCGTCGGCGAGCAGCCCCCAGGTGGCCGGGGCCGCCTCGCAGAAGCGGCGCAGCAGGCG
>DASRBU010000033.1:0-7537 GCA_035653475.1 Candidatus Dormiibacterota bacterium
ACCACGCTCACCAGGGCGCTGTAGGCCACCAGGGTGGTGTAGCGACCGTAGTCGCCCGGCCCCAGGTGGTTGGCGAGGACCACCACCATCACCAGCGCGACCAGGCGGGAGATCACCCGGGCCATCAGCACCAGGGTGGTGTTCAACACCGCCCGTGAGCCCAGCCAGGTTGCCCGGTCGGTCACGTCGCGAGGTATCGTATGCCAGATGCTCGGCCGGAGACCCCTCCTCGCCGTCCTCGCCGCCGTCCTGCTGGTGGCGGTGGTGGGGGTGGCCGGGCTCGGCTACCGGTACTGGCGTCACCAGCAGGAGCTGCGTCCCCGGCCGGCGCCGAGGACGGCGGTGGTGATCTCGGCCCCCGCCTCCCCGGCCGCGCCCGCCTCGACCCCGACCCCCTCCCCCACCCCACTGCCGTCCTCGGTCTTCATCAAGGTCCCCTACACCTCGCAGTCCCCGTACGACCAGTGGGGGGCCAACGACCCCCATCAGGAGTACTGCGAGGCGGCGGCGCTGCTCATGGTCGGCGACTACTTCCGGGGGGACCGACGCGGCGCCATCCCGCCGGCGGAGGCGAACGCGGACATGGCCGCGATCGTCAACGTGGAGCGGCAGATGTTCCCGGGCGTGCTGGACCTGCCGGTGGCGGACGTGGCCCAGGTGGGCCAGCGCATGTTCGGGCTCCGGCCGAGTGTGCTCCCCCTGGACCTCACGGCCGTCGAGCGCAACCTGGCCGAGGGGCGACCGGTGATCATCCCGGTGATGACCCACGGGCTGGCGGGAGGGGCGCCGATCGCCCCCTACTACGGGCACGCCAACGTCTACCACGTGATCGTGGTCACCGGCTACGACAGCGCCAGGGGCTTGCTCTACACCAACGACGCCGGCTTCATGCAGGGCCAGAACTACGCCTACCCCTGGAGCGTGCTCGCCACCGCCAACGCGGCCCAGACCCGCCATCTGGCCCAGGGACCGGTGATGCTGGTCTTCAGCCCGGGCGCGTAGGGGCCGATCCCTCCCCGGAGACCGGTTCGGGGACGGCCCCGCCGAGCCTGCGCCGGAGCTCCAGCGCCGTCGTGTAGGCGCGGCGCCGGTCGAAGCCCGGCAGGTCGGCCAGGGCGCGGGCCAGGAGCCGCACCGACAGGCCCCGACGGAGCAGAGCCGTGAGCAGGGCCTCCGTCTCCGGGGACCACCCGCCGGGTGTGGCCGGGGAGGCGGTCACCAGGAGCACCTCGCCGGAGGGCAGCGAGCGCCCCCGGAGCCCCCGCCGCACGGCCTCGGCCTGGCCACGGAGCGCGGTCTCGACCGGACGGCGGGGGTCGAGGAGCACGCACACCCGGTCGCGACCGCACCGGGCCAGCACGCGCCCCAGCGCCCGACCCGGCACCCACCAGACCCCCGGTCCCGACGCGAGACCGGGGGCGTCGCCGGTGAGCCGGCCGACGGTGACCGGCCGCTCGTCCACCAACCCGGAGACGAGCAGGGCGCGGACCTCCTCCGGGACACCGACGAAGTCCACCGGCACCGCCGAAGCGGCGGCCGCGGCCGTCAGCTGGGAGGCCGCCCACAGGCCCCGGGTCAGCCCGGGGACCACCGCCGCCACCCGTTGCCCCGCCTCCAGGGCGCGCAGGGCGCGCTCGAGGCCGGCGTCGTCGAGCGGGACCGGCGCTCGCACCCGAGCCCGCCGACCGCCGTTCCCGTCCACGACCAGGTCGGCCGACTCCAGGGCCTCCAGGGCGGCGGGCTCCCCGGGGGCGAGGACGATCAGCCGGGCACCGCGCGCCGCCGGCCCGGAGCGTCGGCCGCGCACGACCACGAGCAGGCGGGCGTCGGGGTGCTGGAGCATCCGGATCATCTCCCGGTCGAGGTCACCGGCCCCACGGTCGGCCCCGGTCGCGAAGGTGTCGGGGGAGCGATGGCGGCTGCGCCTGAGCACGATGGCCCGTTCCAGTCGGAAGGCCGGCTCAGCGGTGGCCCGCACCACCTCCTGGTGGGGGCCGGTGCGCAGGGTGATCGAGACCGGTCCCACGAAGCCGGCCAGCTCCTCGGTCCCCACCTGCGCGGCCACGCCCACCACGCAGGTGGCCCGGACGGAGATATCGGGTTCACGGGTCAGCTCCAGGGTCTTGGCGTGCGTGCCCCGGATGGCGGGGTGGCCCCGGCAGGAGAAGGTGACCGTGGACTCCTCCAGCGCGGTGGTCACGGCCCGGCTCCCGCCGGCTCGACGGCGGCGGCTCTCACCACCCGCCACCGCGCCCGCACGAACCTGGGCAGACGGCCGTGGGCGAGACGGCGGGCCCAGGTGGTCCGCAGGGCCGCGATCTCGGCCGCATCCAGGAGCGAGGCCGAGACCAGATGGAGCCCGTGTCGGGCGTAGCGGCCGGCGAGCTGGTCGCGGATGCGCTCGACGGTCAGGGGCGTGAAGCCGGAGAGCTCCTTCGGCACCGGCTCCTCCCACACCTGGGCGTTGCAGACCACGGTGAGCGAGGCGCCGTCACGGGCCATGCCGACGATGCCGTCCAGCACCTCCGGCTCGGCCTCGAGCAGGCCGGCGAGGAGATCGCCCCAGGGCAGGATGACGAAGAGCTCGTGCCCCAGGCCCTCCAGCTCCGGAGGCGGCCGACGGGCGGAGGCCCAGACGAAGAGGACGTTGGCCAGCCCTCCTCGGGCCGGCCTTCTGGCCGCCCGGTGAGAGCGCTCCCGGAGGTTCTCCGGGGTCGCGTCGAGCCCGATCACGAACCGTTCCGGGTGGGCAACGGCGTGGTCGTAGGCGAAGCGGCCGTCGCCGGTGCCCACGTCGATCACCACTTCCCGGTAGGGCTCCACCAGGCGCAGCACCGCCGCCCGATCGAGCTCGAGCACCGTCCGGCCCCGCACGCACCGCATGCTCACCGCTTCCCCGAGGCCGACGAAGAGCTCTCTGAGGCGTCATCGCCCGCCCCGGCGCCGGCTGCGGCCTCACGGCCGGCCGCAGGTCGCGCCGAAGCGCCCTTCCGGCCCCCGGGCCGGGGGACGACGCCGTCGCGGGCACGCCGACCGATCCCGGTCAGTTCAGGTGCGCCACCCGCTGGCGCCTGAGCCACTCCTCGGAGATCTTGACCTCGACGCGTCCCAGGCAGACCGCGCACCAGACGCGCTCGCAGCGCTCACAGGCGATGTGCTGGTGATCCTTGGTCAGGTCCAGCTCCATGGTGAAGGTGTGGCACTCGAAACAGGGAACCGGGCACTTCATGGACGTCTGATCTCCTGGTCGAACTCGGGAAAGTAACGCTCGATGTCGGCCACGGCGAAGCCGCGCAGGATCTGGCTGGCGGGCTCCCGTGCGAGCAGGAACTCGAAGGCGCGCCGCACCAGTCCCTCGGCCGTCTCCCCGGGACGGCCCCAGCGTTCCACGTCACCGGGCTCGACGCTGACCGTGTGCCGGCTCCTCGTCGTCCCCTCCTCGACCTCCACCGTGCACTCCCAGCCCCTGCCGGCCGGCCTCGCCCTCACGCTCACCACCGGCCTCATGGTAGGCGTTCCGAGATCAGCTCGGCGGTGACCGGCGCCAGCAAGATGCCGTTGCGGTTGTGGCCGGTGGCCAGGAGGAGGTTGGGCAGCCCGGGTGCGGGCCCGATCACCGGCCGCAGGTCCGGCGTCGCCGGCCGCAGGGCCGCCCAGACCCGCTCGACGCCGGCCGTCGCCAGGGCGGGCACGGCCCGGGCCGCGAACTGCAGCAGGCCGGCGACGCCCTCGGCCGTGGGGCGGGGGTCGAACCCCACCTCCTCCTCCGTGCTGCCCGCCACCACGGTCCCGTCCGGCTTGGGCACCAGGTAGGAGCCCCGCCAGGTCAGCATCCGCCGCAGCACCGGTCGGGACGGGCGCAGGGTCACCAGCTGGCCACGGACGGGGCGGACGTCCAGGGCCACCCCCAGAGGCGAGGCCAGGGATGGGCTCCAGGGCCCGGCGGCGAGGACGACCACGTCCGCCCTCACCTGGCCTTCGCCGGTCTGGACGGCCTGCACGCAGCCGGCCCGCACCGTCATCCAGCCCACCGGCGTGCCCTCGCGGATCTCCGCCCCCTGGACGACGGCCGTCCAGGCCAGCGCGCGCACCAGGCGGAGGGGCGTGACCTGGGCCTCGGTGACCAGCGCGGCGCCCCGGATCGTCGGGCTCAACCCGGGCTCCTCGGCCAGCGCCGCCTCGGCGTCGAGCCAGCGGCCGGGACCGCGCCGAAGGCGCTGCTCCTCCTCCGCGGTGAGCGCGGGCGTGATCGTCTCCTGGGCCCGGTACTCCACCGAGATACCGCAGCGTTCGACCCGCTCCACCAGCTCGGGAAAGGCAGCCAGGCTCCGGGCAGCGAGATCGAACTCGACCGACCCGGTCTCACTGTAGGGGGCGAGCAGGCCGGCCGCGGCCCCGGAGGCGTGGGCACCCAGGGTGTCGCGCTCCAGCAGGAGTACCTGGTGCCGCCGGTCCCGGCTCAGCCGCTCGGCGACGGCGCAGCCGATGACCCCTCCGCCGACGATCACGATCCGGGCCATACGCCAATTGTTCCACCCCACCTCGTCTCCCCGGCCCGCCGGTGGGGATTCGGCCCGGACACCGCCTTCCCCCGACCACGAGGGAGGGGAGGTGCCTCGGGGAGCGATCGTGGGGGCGAGGAAGGCTCGGCCACGCCGTCGGGCCCCCCTGGCCGGGCACGGAGCCCCCGGGGCCGCCGCCGGCGCGGAGGCCCGACGCGCTCAGAGCCGGCGCGCGGCACGGATTCGCAGCTCGGCCTTGGTCCGCTCGGGCAGGGCGTACCAGTGGGTGTCGGTCAGCGCGCCCTCCAGCGCGTAAAGGGTGACGAGGGAGGTCTCGAAGGGATAGGCCCGCTTCAGCCGGACGTAGGCCTCGATCGAGCCGACCTGCCTCAGGTCCTCCGGGGTCTCGATGCCCACCGATCTGAGGCGGGCCGCCGAGACCGGCCCCAGGTTCTTCATCCGGCCCAGATCCCCGAGCTCGTCCACGTCGCCGGGGCCAGGCCCCTCCACCACCGGCTCGCTTCCCATCGATGTCGTCAAGCTTCGTCGAGCGTTACCCCTTCGGGCGAAAAATGCAAGCCCTTCCTCATCCGGGCCGTCCGGAAGCGACCGGCGCTCGGCCGTCGGGCTGGGCACGCCACCTCACCTCCTCGACCCGCTACCGCGGCCACGTCAGCCCTCGTCAGGTCCGAATTCCCCGGGCACGAACCCGTTCGTCATGATAGAACATATGTTCGATGACTCGCGACCCCCACCCCCGTCATCCCGCCCTGGAGGACGCCCTCGGCACCGTCCGCGCCTGCCACGGCCACCGGGCCCTGCTCAGCGCCGCCCATCTGCCGGCGGCCCGGCCCTGGTCCACCGGCCTGCCCCTCGACCGTCTGAGCGCCGTCGGCGGCCTGCCCCGTGGCCGCCTCAGCCTGCTGCGGGGCGCCCCCGGCTCTGGCAAGCTCAGCCTGGCCCTGAGCCTGGTGGCTCGGGCCACCCGCGGGCTCGGCCGGGTGGCGGTGCTCGATCCCCGCTGCCGCTTCGATCCGGCACTGGGCTGGCTCGTCGCCGATCCGGAGGCCCTGACCGTGGTCCAGGTGCCTCCGCCCGCCGCCGGAGGGGCCGCGGTGACGCTGGTCCGGGCCGGGGTCGGCCTGCTGCTGGTGCTGGAGCCGCCCCCGGCCCGGGCGCTGGCGGCGATCGGGCCCGCCGCCGCCCGCTCGGGTAGCCTGGTCCTCGCCACCGCCGGCCCGGAGGGGGCGGAGGCGCTCGCCCACGCCTCCAGCCTGACCTTCGCCCTGGAGCGCGTCCGCTGGCTCTGGGAGCGGGGCCAGGTGGTCGGCCTCAGGACGCTGGTGGAGTGCGTGAAGAACCGGCTGGGGCCGGCGGGCAGGTGTGCCGTCCTGGAGATCCGGTACGTGTCGGACCGGTCGCCCTCGGGCGGGCTCCCGATCCGGGAGCTGCCCCGGTCGGAGGCGCCCGGCCTCGGGCGAGGCCCGTGCCGAGGCTGGTCGGCTGCGGGCTAGTCCCCCACCTCGAGCTGGCCCGACGGCCCGAGCCGGCCGGCGGGCCGGTGGTGGTGGTCGCGGGCGAGCGTGTCCTCGCCGTCAGCGAGGAGGCCGAACGGGTCGGGCTGGAGCCGGGGCTGACCCTTCGTCAGGCCGAGGCCCTCTGCCCGACGGCGACGGTGGCCGGCTCCGACCCCGCCGCCACCGCCCGGCTGGCGGACGAGATCGCCGCCGCTCTCCTCGAGCTGGCGCCGGCGGTGGAGGTCCGAGCCGATGGCCGGATCTGGATGGACCTGGAGGGGGTGACCGGGGTCGGCAGGGCCCTGGGCGAGGCCCGCGACCGCCTCCATCGCCTGACCGGAGCCCTCCCCCGGCTGGGGCTGGCCCCGGGTCCCTTCACGGCCGCGGTGGCGGCGGCCCGGGCACGGCCCGGACGCGTGCTCGTGGTCGCGGACGCCCGGGCCTTCCTGGCCCCCCTCCCCGTCCGGGAGCTGGGTCTCGACCCCGAGCGGGAGGGGCGGCTGGAGCTGCTCGGGTTGCGCACCCTGGGCGCGGTGGCGACGCTCGGCCCGCACCGGCTGGAGACCCAGCTCGGCCCGGCCGGCCGCACGGCCGCCCTGCTGGCCCGCGGCGAGGAGCCCCTCCCCCTGCGCCCCTGGCGGCCCCCGGCCGGGATCGAGGTCCGCCGCCGGCTCGACCCGCCGGTCGAGGACGCCGAGAGGCTGGGCTTCGTGGCTCGGGCCCTGGTCGACGACCTGGTCACCGCCCTGGGGCGGCGCGGCGCCGGGGCCCGAAGGCTCCAGGTGCGGCTGGGCATCGAAGACGGCGCGCCGGAGGTCCGGGAGGGGGCGGTCGACCCCCTCTGGGGGAGGGGAGAGCTGCTCGCCCTGGTGGTCGAGTGGCTGCGGGACTGGCGGCCGGCGGGGGCGGTGAACGAGCTCGGGATCGAGGTCACGGAGCCGGGTCCCCCGGGACGCCGCCAGCTCGGGCTCTGGCGCGACGAGGCCTCGATCGAGGAGGTGGACGCCGCCCTGGAACGGCTTCGCGCCCGCCATGGCCCGAGAGCCGGCCTGCGCCTCCGCCCGGGCCTGCCCAACTCCCCCCTGCCCCTCAGGCGCTACCGGCTCGAACCTCGATGAGCTACCTCCTCTATCCCCCACGCCCGATCGCGGTCCGGACCGACGCCGAGGGGGCCCCGGTCCACCTCCACGGCGATCCCCTGGTGGGGCCGGTGCGGCCCCTCCGGTGCTGGATCGCCGACCTCGACTGGTGGGAGCGCCCGGTGGCGCGGGAGTACTGGCAGGTGCTGCTGCGCGGTCGGCTCCTGTGCGAGATCTATCGGGACCTGGAGCTGAACGCCTGGTTCCTGGAGCGGATCTATGACTGAGCCGGCCCCCGAGGCGACCCCGCCCGGCCGCCCCTCGGGGGCGGGCGAGGGAGCGGCGCCCGTCCGTCCCTCCCGGCCGCGGCGTCCCCCCTCCGTCCCCTACGTCGAGCTCCACTGCCACTCCAACTTCTCCTTCCTGGACGGCGCCTCCC
>DASRBU010000034.1:0-3437 GCA_035653475.1 Candidatus Dormiibacterota bacterium
GGGGGCAGCAGCCGGTCGCGCAGCGACTGAGCGGTGGGGTCGTGGGGTGCCAGCAACGGCGCCAGGATGGCCATCCAGGCCAGCCCGGCCACGATCACCAGCCCGAGGAGCCCGGCCTTGTCGTCCCACAGGGCCCGCAGCGTGTTGCCGGCGGCGGCCATCGCCTGGAAGGGCCGCCCACGAAGCAGCTCCTGCCGCCGGGCGGCCGCGACCTCCGCCGGCTCATGGGGCGCGTGGGCCTGGGCCATCCGTCAGCCTCTCCGTCCGCGGTGCGATCTCCCGCCGGGCGACGCCATCCTCCTACCCCAGGTTCACCCGCGGGTCGATGGCCTTGTAGAGCACGTCGACGGCGACGTTGATGACCACCACCATGACCGCGACCACGAGCACGATCGCCTGCAGCAGGGTGATGTCCTGACGCTCGATGGCGTCCATGGCCAGGTGGCCGAGCCCGGGCCAGCCAAACACCACCTCGACCACCACGGTGTAGCCCGCGAGCGCCCGGATCAGCTCCCAGCCCGCCAGCGTGAGCGCCGGGATGGAGGCATTGCGGAGCGCGTGCACGCCGACCACCCGCGCCCGGCTCAGGCCCTTCGCCACCGCGAAGCGGACGTACTGCTGGTTCAGCTCGTCGATCATGGACGAGCGCACCATCATGGCGAGGTTGGCGATCGAGGGCATGGCCAGGGTCACCACCGGAAGCACGAGGTAGCGCAGGTCGCCGGTGCCCGAGGTCGGGAGCCAGTGGAGGTTCACCGCGAACAGGACGATCAGCAGCAGGCCCAGCCAGAACTGAGGCACCGACAGCCCGGCGACGCTGAGGGTGACGAGCAGGCGGTCGACCGGACTGCCCGGCCGGAGGGCCGCCAGCACCCCGAGCAGGAGGCCCAGGGCCGAGGCCACGGCCATGGCGACCATGACCAGCTCCAGGGTGTATGGCAGCCGCTCGCCGATGATCTCCAGCGCCGGCCGCCGTTGCCACAGGGAGGTGCCGAAGTCGAGCCGACCCACGTGGGTGACGTAGTCCACGAACTGCGCCGGCAGGGGCCGATCGAGCCCCAGCTGATGGGTGAGCGCCCGGCGCTGGGCGACGCTCGCCTCCAGCGGGAGCATCGCCTGCACCGGATTGGTGACCAGGTGGGTCACCACGAACACGACCACCCCGACCAGGACGATCACCACCGCCCCGTAGCCGACCCGCTGGAGGACGAAGCGCAGCATGGTCGATCAGGAGGCGAGCTTCATCTCGCTGACGAAGATCTTGCCGTCGGTCCGGGGCTGCCACACCAGGCGCTTGCTCAGCCCGTACACGTCCTTCAGCCGGACCAGGAACGTGAAGTAGGAGCCGTCGCAGGCGAGCTTGGCCGCCTGTTGGTAGTCCTGCAGCCGCGCCTGCTGGTTGAGCTCCTTGTCGCCGGCGTTGACCAGCTGCGTCAGCTGGGGGTCGTTGTTCGAGGTCCCGGTCCCACCCCGAGCGAAGTACGCGTCCATGGTTCGCGAGGCGTCGAAGAGGGCGTTGTCATGATCGAGGAAGATGGCCTGGGGGCGGTTCTTCTGGTCGAAGAGCCGGTTGAGGTAGTCGTTGAACTCGAGGATGCTGACGTTGACCTTGAGGCCGACCGCCCGCCAGTAATCGGCGACGGCCTCGGTCTCCTCCCGGTCCTTGAGCCACCGGCCCGACGTGCTCGTCAGATCGATCGAGGCTCCGATGGCGTTGGCCTCCTGCAGGAGCTGCTTGGCCTTGGTGGGGTCGTACGGTATCGGCTGAAGGGAGGGGTTGTAGCCAAACCAGTCCGGGCTCATGAACTGGCAGTTCTCGACCGTGGCGTACCCGTCGAACAGCTTGCTGGCCAGCGCCTGCTTGTCGACGGCGTAGTTGAGGGCGGCGCGGACCCGTGGGTCCGCCGTGATCCCGCTCATCGTGTTGAGGATGACCAGGCTGTTCTGGCCGCCGTCCACGGTCGCGACCTTGGGCGCCTTGCTGGCGTCGTCGGGGGAGAGGTTCTCGATCAGGTCGAACTCGCCGTTGAGCAGGCCGGAGAGGCGCGTTCCCGGCTCCTCGACGAAGCGGTAGGTGACCTCCTGGATGGGCGGCTTCGGGCCCCAGTAGTTCGGGTTGGCCTTCAGCGTGATGTGATCGCCCTTGACCCACTGCTCCAGGACGTAGGGGCCGGTCCCGACCGGCTTGCTGGCGAAGCCGGGGTCGTGCGCGGCCCTGGGGGGCACGATCCGCAGCCAGTACATGCTGGCCGGGACGAGCGGGTTGGGGTCCTTGGAGATGATGTCCACGGTGGTGTCGTCGACCTTCTTCGCGCCGACGATCGAGCCGAGGAAGGAGAGTTGCTCGGACTTGAAGGAGGGGTCGAGCACCCGCTGCACGGTGGCCACCACAGCGTCGGCGTTCAGGGGCTCGCCGTCCGTGAATTTGATGCCTCGGCGGAGCTTGAACTGCCAGGTCGTCGGGTTCACCTGGGTGGGCATGGCGGCCGCCAGCCCGGGCTCGAGCTTGCCGTCGGCGGTCCGCTTGATCAGCGTCTCGTAGATGTTGTCCGTGACGGCCCGCTCGTTACCGTCGTCGCGCGCGAGCGGGTCGAGGGTGGTCGGTTCCGATCCGAGCGCGATCGTGATCCTGGCCCCCGCCGAGGCCGCCGGCTGCTGCCCTCCGGATTGGCAGGCGGCGAGCAACAGCACCCCGATCGCGATCAGGCTCGCGGGTAGCCGCCTGCCCGCGACATCGAGCTTGCGTCCCATACGCCGACACCTCCCTCATCCCTCCACCTAAAGAAGCTCCCAATGGAGTATCTGGATATGAAGATACATCTATTGATGAAAGACGTCAAAACGATTCTCCGGCCTCGGAACCCTCCCGGAGTTGGCAGGTGGGTGGGGTGGTCCGGCAGGGAGAGGTGAGCGCCGAGGAAGGAGGTCCTCGGTGCTCGGTCGGCATCTTCGGGGAAGGACCTCGGGCCGCAGCGTACCACCCCGGCGTCGGCTTCACCACCCGGGCCTGGCTCGAGCAGGGACCGGCCGGGCGCGCGTCGATGGAGCGGGTCGAGGCGGCGGCGCTGGAGGTGGGTCGGCGGCTGATCCGAGCGCTGGCGGGATGGTGGCTGCGGGCGCGCGAGGAGCGGGTGCACCGGCAGCTGCCGGTGGGCTGGAAGGTGGTGGGGGAGCGGCAGCGGACGGTGTCGAGCCGGGTGGGAGCGGTCCTGCCGGCGAGCCACCCGGACCGTCCGCCTCGGGCACGTCCGCCGAGGCCGGGCCGCCGTCGACCGGCCGGCGCGCCTCACCAGCGCGAGATCAGCATCTTCTTTCGGGTGTAGAAGTCGACCCCGTCGGTGCCGTGGATGTGGAGGTCGCCGTAGAAGGAGTGCTTCCAGCCCGAGAAGGGGAAGAAGGCGAAGGGCTGGGCGACGGGGACGTTGACCCCGATCATG
>DASRBU010000035.1:0-9678 GCA_035653475.1 Candidatus Dormiibacterota bacterium
TCCTTTGGCCAGCCTTCCAGCCTAACGTGTGATTACAGGCACGTAGGACACTTTTCTACCCGATGCTGCCACGCCATGCCTGATAGGAGCAAGCGTTTTTTGTTAAAGATTGACGACAGCCCGCGGGACATCGGCGCCCCCGCCATCGAGGTGTCCCGGACGGGGCGAACCGGGCCCGCGGCCGGGTCCGGTCGGGAGGGGTCGGCCCGCGCACCCTCTTCCCTCACCGGGCCCACCCGCTTCCGGCCCCTCCCGCCCGCACATCGGGCCGGATCGGCGGCCGGCCCATCAACCGCTCCGCCGCCGAGACGGGGGGGCAGGGGGCGGCTCGGCCGCCGGTTGCGGAGGCTGGGGCAGGGGGACGAGCTGCCCCTCCTGGGAAGCTTGGGAGCGGGGCGACGCCGACGGTGCTGGACTCGCCATGGCCCCGGAGGAGTACGCGTACGGGGGCAACGGCGGCGTCCGCTGGGTGGCACTGGTGCCCGGCAGCAGCCAGACCGGCCGCCCGTCCACCACGGCGTGGAGCAGCCCGGACGGCTCCGCGAACCAGTCCGTGGGGGGCTCGCCGAGCTGTTTCAGCGCCGCCTCCATGAAGCTCTGCCAGGCCGGAGCGGCCACGTAGATCGCGTCCTTGCCCCACATCATGGCCGTGTTGTCGGGGTTGCCGAACCAGAAGGCGGAGGCCAGCCGGGGGGTGAAGCCAACGGTCCAGGCGTCCATGAAGTTGTCGGTGGTCCCGGTCTTCGCCGCCACCCGCCGGTCGGGCAGGGTCAGGGCCGAATGGGGACCGAAGATCATGACCCGGTTGGCGTCGTCGGACATGATCTGGGCCATGATGAAGGCCACCCGGGGATCGATCACCTGCTTCGCGGTCCTGGCCGGGTCAGCCCGGTAGATGACCGTGCCATCGCTGGCCCGGACCTGCTGCACCCCGAAGGGCTGGTGCTCCACCCCCAGGTCGGCCAGGGTGGCGACACCGGTGGCCATCTGCAGCGGCGTCTCCGCGTAGCCTCCCAGGGTCAGAGTGGGACCGTAGGTGGAGACCGGGTCGTCGTTCGTGTACTTCCCGCCGTGGTTCATGTAAGGCGGCGCCCCCATGGCCCGGGCCGTCTCCACCACCTTGTCCACCCCCACCGTGAGCTCGACCTTGACCGCCGGCACGTTGAGCGAGTTGCCCATGCAGGCCTGGAGCTGGCAGGTGCCGTGGTACCTGAGGTCGTAGTTCTTGGGCGACCAGGGGGAGAAGCCGGGCATCCTCACCGTCAGCGGGCTGTCGGCGATGGGCGAGACCATGGTGAACCGCTTGCTGGCGATGGCCGCGGTGTAGGTGTAGACCTTCATCGACGACCCCGGGTTGCGGGGCGGGTACACGGCCATGTTGAACTGGCCGCCGTCCCCGTTGGGGTCGGCGGCGCCGACCATGGCCAGCACCGCGCCGGTCGCGGGGTCGATGGCCACCATGGCCCCCTGGTGCACGTTCCAGGAACGCTTCTCGGCCACGTTCCGCCGTACCGCGTCCTCGGCCAGTCCCTGGAGTCCCAGGTCGATCGTGGTGCGCACCTTCAACCCCCCGCCAAAGGTGGTCCGATCACCGTACCGATCCTCCAGCTGGGAGATCACCCAGCCCACGAAGTACGGTGCTCCCAGCACGTCCGGGCCGGGGCGGAACATGTGCTCCGGGGGGCTGAGGTCCTCGGCGTAGGCCTCGTCGGCCTCCTCCTGGGTGATGTAGCGGGCACGCACCATCGCCTCCAGCACCTGCTCCTGGCGCTGCTTCGCCTGGTCCCAGTGGACGAAGGGATCGTTCATCGACGGCCCCTGGGGGAGGCCGGCGAGCATCGAGGCCTGGGCCAGGTCCAGGTCCTTGGTGTCACGGTGGAAGAAGATCCGGGCCGCGGCCAGGGCGCCACGGGCGCCGTTACCGTAGTCGATGGTGTTGAGGTACTGCTCCAGGATCTGGTGCTTGGTGTAGGTACGCTCCACCTGCAGGGCCAGGATGACCTCGTTGATCTTGCGCTGGATGCTGACCTGGCTCCCGGTCAGACGTTGCTTGACCAGCTGCTGGGTGATGGTCGAGGCGCCCTGGACGGGGCTGCGCTGGCGCCAGTCCACGATCGCCGCACGCACGATGCCGATGGGGTCGACGCCGGGCTCGTTCCAGAAGTTCGAGTCCTCGATCGCCACCGTCGCCTCCGGCAGCCAGCGGCCCATCTGGCTCAAGGGCTGGTAGTAGCGGTGGGGCTGATCGGGGGCGTGGAGATCGGCGAGCAGGGTCCCATTCGCGGCGTAGACCAGCGTGTCCTCGGGGAGGGGGTCGTTGGTGATCTGACGGGCGTCGGGCAGCTCGGCCGCGTAGTTGATGTAGGCGCCCGAGAAGCCGATGAAGGCGATCCCGGCCACCAGCGCCACCAGGGCCACCTTGGCGGCGGCCGGGATCACCCCGCCGGCCACGCCCAGCGCGGAACCCCGACGGGACCTGGCCCCGGGGCCGAACAGGTAAGCGCTCGCCCGCAGCCGGCGCCCGCGGGCGTCGCGCAGCTCGCGGGGCGTGGCCCGGGTCGCCCGGCTCGCGTCCAGCTCCCGGCGGACGGCGCCCAGCAGGCGGTGCAGCGCCGGGGCGCCGGTCCCCGCCCCCGTCCCGTTCTCCGCCGGGGAGGCCGCCGGCGGATGGTCTCCGACCCGCGCTTCCCCCGCCGGTGCGGCGCTCGCCACCTCCTCCTCCACCGGAACGCCCTCCTCGGCCCCGGACGGCGCACCCCGACCCCGGGGAGAGCGCGCTCGAAGCTCGTCCAGTCCCCGGGCCAGCCGGGTGAACCAGGAGGAGGTCAGGGCGAGGAGGGGTGGGAGGACGGCTCGGACCCGCTCCGAGAGTGACTCCAGACGGTGCCAGACGGCGGCCGCCGCCGGCCGGAGCCGGGTGGCCTGCGCCAGCAGCCAGGCCCGCCATCGTTCGGTCCGAATCATGCAGCCATCGTTGTCATGATTGGCCCTGTGCCCTCAATCGGACTCAACGCACCTGGCGGCACTTTGGTCACGCTCCGGAGGCTTCGTTCTTGACACGTCGAGCTCTCGACGCCGGGCGGGCCCGGAGGCGCTGCGGCCGGCGATCACGGACGCTCCTCTCGGAGCACCTCCTCCCCCCCTTGCCTGGGGCCGGCAACGTCCCAGCCCTCCGCCTCCGGCCACGGCTCGCCCGGCGTCGGGGGGGCGGCGGGGAAGCCGGGCAGCACCGCCTCCGCCGGCGGCACCAGGTCCCGGAGGTCGCGGACCTGCAGGCTCAGCCAGCGCCCGATGTCGTTGGCGCGCACCCGCTGTCGGATGGCCTGGAGGCGCGTCCGGCGGGTGGCCAGGGGGGTGATCAGCGCCTCTCGCAGGGCATCGGCCGTGGCCCCCACGTCGAAGGGGTTGATGGTGATCGCCCATTCGCCCAGCTCCTCGTGGGCGCCAGCGTTCTCCGACAGCACCAGGGCGCCGTCGCGCTCGTTGACCATCATGGCCTCCTTGGCCACCAGGTTCATGCCGTCGTAGATGGGGTTGACGAGCAGCACGTCGAACTCCCGGTAGGCCGCCATGGCCCGCCGCAGGTTCTCCGCCAGCTCCAGCCGGACCGGCGTCCAGCCCCGCTGGCCGAAGCGGCCGTTGATGCGGGCGGCGGTCCGCTGGATGGTGGCCAGGTACTCGCGGTAGACGGCGATGTCCTGGCGTGAGGGCTGCAGGAAGGCGAAGAACTGCACGGTGCGGTGCAGCTCAGGATGGCGCCGCAGCAGCAGCTCGTAGGCCAAGAAGCCGCGGACCACGTTCTTCGAGGGATCGGTCCGGTCCACGCGAACGATCAGCTTCTCCGGCCGGTTGCGGCGCAGCTCCTGGACCTCCTGCTCCACCCCAGGGGAGGCCGCCAGCCGCTCCAGCGCCGCCACGTCCACGGAGATGGGGTAGGGCCGCACCCAGACCACCCGGCCGCCGTACAGGACGGCCCGTTCACGGTGATCCACGCGCAGGTTCAGCAGCTCCTCGCAGCTCATGAGGAAGTTGCGCACGTCCAGGCTGGACTGGAAGCCGACGACGTCGTTGGCCAGCAGGCCCTCGAGGATGGCGTCCCGCATGGCCCCGGGCAGGACCTTCCAGTAGTTCGGGGTCGGCCAGGGGATGTGGATGAACTGCTGGAGGGTGGCTTTGGGGAGCTGCCGGCGGACGTGGGCGGGAGCGACGTAGAGCTGGTAGTCCTGGGTCATGACCAGGGGCGGCCGCGGCATCCGCCGCCCCACCTCGACGATCTTGTCGGCCATCAGGCGGTTGACGGCCACGTATCCGTGCTCCCACGCCTGCCAGATGGCGTCGTCGATCAGGGGCTCGTCCTTGAGCCCCCACAGGTAGTGCTGGAGGAACCAGAGCAACGGGTTGGCGATCACCGAGTAGTAGCGCCGGTAGGCGTCGGGGGAGGGATTGGCGTAGTGGATCTCGATCGGCCCCAGACGCCCGGGCACCGCCATCGGCCTACCGCTGGCGGCACGCTCCCGCTCGGCGGCGGTGCGCGCGCACGCCACCCAGGCGGCCGAGGTCGCCTCGGCCACCGTGAGCAGGGCGCTGACCAGGCCGCCCGAGCCACGACGCATCGTGCCGCGCGGGCCGGGCTCGAACGGGGCTCGGTTGCTGGCGACGATCGGCGACCACGGGGCCAGGACGCGCGCCATGTACCGACGCAGCGATCCCTCGCTGGCGTTGACGATCAAGGTTTCCGACGGTTCCCGGGCAAATATTACATCGTTACTATCATGTCCGTTCGAGCCGGCCGCAGCTCAGCCGCGGCGGCTGAGCAGGGCGTAGGTGGCCAGGACGGCCAGGGTGTTCTGGGTGGCGTGCATGGCGAAGGAGTTGAAGGTGGAGCCGGTGCGTTCGCGCACCCAGGCCGCCCCCAGGCCGAAGACGAAGAGGACCGGGAGCAGCGAGGGCAACAGGTGCACCCCGGCGAACACCGCGCCGGTGATGGGGATGACCAGGAGCGCCGGCAGGCGGCGGCGAAGCCATCCGAAGAGCGCCCCCCGGAACAGGAGCTCCTCGCCGGCCGGGGCCAGGAGGCAGATCGTGGGCACCACCAGCCCGACGAACAGGGCGTCGAACGAGAGCCCGAGGATGGGCTCGGCGTTGCTCTGCGGCGGCCCCAGGACCGGCTCCAGGACGTTGGTCAGCAGCCCTCCCAGGAACAGGCATACCACCCAGGTGAGCAGGGCCAGGAGCAGGTCGCGCAGGGAGGTGAACCGGAAGCCGAGCCGGTCGCGCAGGCCCCTCGGCCCTCCGAAGGCCACCAGCAACGCCAGGAGCAGGGCCAGGTAGGCCTCGGCCAGCGCGATCGCCACCAGGTCGGCCCGGTGGGCCGCCGCCCAGGCGTGGCCCGGTCCCCGAGCCCCGAGCAGGGTCGCCCCCAGCGCCGCCCCGCCCAGCCCTGCCCAGAGGGCCAAGGCGAGCAGGAAGCGGCGGCCGCTCACCAGCCGTGACACCGGCTCAGGCACGGATGTAGAAGAGGGATACCCCGAGGATGATGTAGACGCCCAGCAGCTGCAACCCCTCCAGCCAGGTGCTGCGCCCGTCCATCGAGATCACCGAGGTCACCAGCGTGGCCAGGGCCACGGCCACGATCTCGGGGGTAGCGAAGATGAAGTCCATCGGCCGCCCCAGGGCCAGGCTGACGAAGACCAGCAGCGGGGCCACCAGCAGGGCAATCTGGGTCGAGGAGCCGAAGGCGATCTCGATCGAGACGTCCATCCGGTCGCGCAGGGCGAAGGTGACGGCGGCGGCGTGCTCGGCGGCATTCCCCACCACGGCGACCACGAACAGGCCGACGAAGAGGCGGGAGACCCCCAGGGCCAGGACGGTCGGCTCCAGGGAGCGCACCAGCAGCTCGGACTCCACGCCCACCGCCACCGCCGCCAGGAGCAGGACCACGACCGAGCGGGCCAGCGACCATTGGGGCCGCTCCTCCTCGGCCGGGGATCGGAAGGGTCGCAGCAGGCGCGAGTGGGTGACCAGCGTGAACAGGAGGCCGGCAGCGTAGAGGACGATCAGCACCCCGGCCACGGTCACGCTGATCACCTCCCGCTCGACGCGCGTGTCCGGCTGGCTGAGCACGAAGACCGCCGGCATCATGAGCGCGATCACCGCCAGGAGCAGGGAGGAGGCGTGGACCGCGGTCATGCGGGCGCTGAACCGCTGCTCGCTGAAGCGGAGCCCGCCGGCGAAGTAGGCGGCCCCCAGCACCAGCACCAGGTTGCCCAGGATGGAGCCCACCAGCGAGGCCTTGACCACCTCGAACTCCCCCGCCCGCACCAGCAGGACGGCGATGATCAGCTCGGTCACGTTGCCGAAGGTCGCGTTCAGCAACCCTCCCACCCGAGGGCCCGCCCGGATGGCCAGCTGGTCGGTCGCCCGTCCGATCGACCCGGCCAGGGGGATGATGGCCAAGCAGGCGGCGACAAACACCACCACCGGCTGGTGCACGAGCGGGCCGGCCGCCAGGGAGACGGGGATGAAGACCAGCAGCCATCCGGCCGACGGCTTGAGGAACGACGGCTTCGACATGTGATCCAAGGGCTGGTGCGGCCGGCCATCGGGGCCAGGGCGCGGCGGACACGGGTTGGGCCGTGAGCACGGCTCACCGGGGTGGGACGCGGACTCTTAGCCGCAAACTACGATAGTTGCCGTGGCTGACGCCCGGACGCCCTCGCCCCCCCGGCTGGACGAGGTCCTGATCGACCTCCGGGAGCGGGTGGCGACGGTCACCCTGAACCGGCCGGAGCGGCGGAACGCGCTCTCCCCGGGGATGCTGCGCGACCTGCTGACGGCGCTGACCTGGTGTCGCGACGAGCCCGGGGTGAGGGTGGTGGTGCTCACCGGTGCTGGCGACCGGGCCTTCTGCGCCGGCGCCGACCTCTCCACCTTCGAGGCCGGAGGGGCCGAGCTGGAGCGTCACCGGGAGCGCCACCGGTTTGTGGACCTCTTCTCGCTCCTGCAGGACCTGGGCAAACCCCTGGTGGGGCGCATCAACGGCCACGCGCTGGCCGGCGGCTTCGGCCTGGCCTGCGCCTGCGACCTCCTGCTGTCGGTGGAGACGGCCACCTTCGGGACGCCGGAGATCAACGTGGGGCTCTGGCCGGCGATGGTCCAGGCCATCCTGGCCCGCAACCTGCCCCGCAAACTGGTGCTGGAGATGGTCCTTCTCGGCGACCGCTGGAGCGCGGCCCAGATGCGGGAGGCGGGGCTCCTGAACCGGGTGGCGGGCTCCCTGGAGGAGCTGGACGCCCAGGTCGAGGAGCTGACCGGCCGCCTGGCGGCGCGCTCCCCGGCGGTCCTCAAGCTCGGTCGCGACTCCTTCTACCGACAGCAGGACATGGAGCTGGGGGCGGCCCTCGAATACCTCCACTCCCAGCTCACCCTGATCTCGCTCACGGAGGACGCCCGGGAGGGGGCGAGGGCCTTCTTCGAGGGGCGGGAACCACGCTTCCAGGGACGATGAGCGAGCCCGACCGTCGCACCGTGGAGACCGGGGAGGAGACGTCCGGCCCGATCCAGCGCTACCGGGCGCTGCGGGAGCGGGCCGGGCAGGGGGGTGTGCGCTACCTGCCCCGGCTGCGGGCTCAGGGCAAGCTGACCGCGCGCGAGCGGCTCGACCTCCTGCTCGACCCCGGCTCCCTGGTCGAGGACGGCCTGCTCGCCAACGCCCTGGCCGACGACCTGCCCGCCGACGGAGTGGTGACCGGGCTGGGCAGCGTGGAGGGGCGGCGGGTAGCGGTGATGGCCAACGACCCCACCGTCAAGGCGGGTTCTTGGGGGGCGCGGACGGTCGAGAAGATCGTGCGCATCCAGGAGACCGCGGGGCGGCTCCGGGTCCCTCTCTTCTACCTGGTGGATTCGGCCGGGGCCCGGATCACCGACCAGGTGGAGATGTTCCCGGGACGCCGGCACGCCGGCCGGATCTTCTACAACCAGGTGCACCTGTCGGGCCAGGTGCCGCAGATCTGCCTGCTCTTCGGTCCCTCGGCCGCGGGCGGGGCCTACATCCCCGCCTTCTGCGACGTGGTGATCATGGTCGAGGGCAACGCCTCCATGTACCTCGGCTCTCCGCGCATGGTCGAGGTGGTCATCGGCGAGAAGGTGGGACTGGAGGAGCTGGGGGGCGCGCGCGTGCACTGCACGGAGAGCGGCTGCGGCGACTTCCTGGTCCCGGACGACCGGGCCGCCATCGAGACCGCGCGCCGCTACTTTTCCTACCTGCCCCAGCACGGGGACGAGGCACCGCCGGCAGCCGAGCCCCGAGCCCCTCGAGCCGGCGTCGCCCCGATCTCGACCGTCGTCCCCCTCGAGCCCCAGCGCGGCTACGACATGCGGCGGGTGATCGAGGCCCTGGTGGACGAGGGCTCCTGGCTGGAGATCAAGCAACTCTTCGCTCCCGAGCTGCTGGTCGGGTTCGCCCGGCTGGGCGGCCGGGCGATCGGGATCGTGGCCAACCAGCCCATGCAAAAAGGGGGGGTCCTCTTCAACGACAGCGCCGACAAGGCGGCGCGGTTCGTCTGGCTCTGCGACGCCTTCAACCTCCCCCTGCTCTTCCTGGCCGACGTCCCTGGGTTCATGATCGGCACCCAGGTGGAGCGACGGGGCATCATCCGGCACGGGGCCAAGATGATCACGGCCGTGGCCGAGGCCACCGTCCCCAAGGTGTGCGTGATCGTGCGCAAAGCCTACGGGGCCGGCCTCTACGCCATGGCCGGTCCGGCCTACGACAGCGACAGCGTGATCGCCCTACCCTGGGCCGAGATCGCGGTCATGGGGCCCGAGCCGGCGGTGAACGCCGTCTTCTACAACCGCCTGGCCGAGCTGCCCGAGCCGGAGCGCGAGGCCCGCCGGCGCGAGCTCGAGGAGGCGTACCGCCGCGACATCGACCTCGCCCGCCTGGCCTCCGACCTGATCGTGGACGACGTGGTGGAGCCGGATCGGCTCCGGGATCAGCTCATCGCCCGCTTCGACGCCTACGCCTCGCGACGCCGCCCGCGACCGGATCGCCGGCACGGGGTCCCGCCGGTGTGATCCCCGGGCGGCGGCAACCCGATCGCTGACACCGGACCCCGCATCGGCTATCATCCCCTTCCATCGATTGGCTTGAGGTAGGAAGCGCCGGTCCGGCCGGCGCCGACCACCCGGACGCCGTCGGGATCGGAACGGCGGTGGGTTCCGGACCTCACCGGGCTCCGGATGCGGCCGGAGGCCACGCGAGGCGGTGATCGATGGATGAGAACGCTGGTTCTGCCATCCCGGCGTCGTCGGCGATCCGAGCCGGCGCCCTGGGGCGCTGGGGGCCCTTCCTCCTCGGCTGCGCCGTCACGGCCGTCCTCGCCCTCGGCCTGGGCAGCGGCGCGAGCTGGCTGGTGGCCTCCAGCCGGGGTCCGGCCCCGGTGCTCAAGACGATCCCTGCGGACGCCCTCCAGCGCTACGGCATCACCCTGGCCGCCGCCCCCCAGCCCCCTTACTGCGGACTGGGCGCACCCGGCCCCCTCGGCCGCTGGCTGCGGGCCGGGCTGGCCGGGTGCGCCATCAGCCGGTCCGCCGCCGAGGCGGCGGCGACCCGCGGCGCCACCGGCACCGTCCAGGAGAGCGTGCTGGCCCGGGTCACCGCCAACGGCACGCTGCGGA
>DASRBU010000036.1:0-7753 GCA_035653475.1 Candidatus Dormiibacterota bacterium
CCGCCGTCCCCGACGATGATCACCACCCGGCGCCCGGGGGCCGCCACCTGGGCGCCCAGGCCCACCGGCAGCTCGAACCCCAGGGTGCCCTGGTAGCCGGAGGTGAGCCAGGTCCGCGGCTCGTACACCGGGAAGCCGATCCGGGCCCAGTAGCCGACCTGCGTCATCCCGTCCACCACCACCGCGTCGTCGGGCAGCGCCGCTCGGATGGCCCGGGCGAAGGCCGCCTGCGGTTGCAGCCGCTCCAGCGCCTCCTGCACCCGCACCCGAAGGCGATCCAGGTCCTCCCAGGAGGAGGCGGCGCCCGTCGGAAGCAGGTCCACCAGGAGCTCCAGCGCCCGCCTGGCGTCCGCGGCGACCACGACTTCGGCCTCGGGACCGCGCCCGGGCTCCTCCGGGTCGACCTCGATCCGGATCAGCCGCTGCCCCTCGCGCAGGCGCCAGCGGGCGCCCTCCGGGGTGGCGAAGCGGGTGCCGGCGGCCAGGATCACGTCCGCCTCCCGGATCAGGCTGGGCATCGCCGGGGGCTCGAAGGCCAGCCGGTGCCGGGCCGACAGGGCGCCCTTGCCATTGCTGGTGAGCGCCACCGGGGCGGAGAGCCGCTCCGCCAGCTGGCGCAGCTCCTCCCAGGCCCCGGCGGCCAGGACCCCTCCTCCGGCCACGATCAGGGGGCGCCGGGCCCGGTGCAGCAACGACGCCGCCCGCTCCAGAGCCTCCCCGTCCGGAAGGCGACCCTCGGCCATGCCCACGGGGAGGTCGGGAACGGGCTCGCAGGTCGCCTCCAGGACGTCCCAGGGCACCTCCACCGCCACCGGGCCGGGCCGTCCCGAGCGGGCGCGCCGGGCCGCCTCGGCGACCAGGGCCGGGATCTCCTGCGGCCGCCGGGCGCGCTCCGCCCAGCGGGTGAGGCCGCGCAGGATCCGAAGCTGGTCCGGAAGCTCGTGGAGCAGGCCGAGGCCGGAGCCGATCTCGGTCGAGACCACCTGCCCCGCCACGCAGAGCAGGGGCGAGTTGCAGGCGTAGGCCGTGGCCAGCCCGGAGGCGGCGTTGAGCACGCCCGGCCCCGGCACCACCAGACAGGCGGCGGGGCGCCCGGCCACGCGCGCGTAGCCGTCGGCCATGTAGGAGGTCGCCTGCTCGTGTCGCGTGTGGTAGACGCGGATCGTCCCCCGGCGGGCCAGCGCGTCGAAGGCGGCGTCGAGCTGAACCCCTGGAAGCCCGAAGACCTCGCTCACCCCCTGGGCCTCGAGGGCCGCCACCAACAGGTCGCCGCCGGTCACGGAAACGCTCTCGGTGTCGGTCATCCGGCGACCCATTGTCGGCCCTCGGCACCCATCCCTGCCCGGCCGCGGCCTAGACTGACGGCCGTGCCCACCTCCGCGACCACCATCCGCTTCGGCATCTTCGACTGGGTCGACGCGGCCGGCCACGACCTGGCCGAGCAGTACGAGTGGCGGCTTCGCCTGATCGAGCTGGCCGACCGTTCCCCCTTCTGGTGCTACCACGTGGCCGAGCACCACGGGACGCCCCTGGGCCTGGTGCCGTCGCCCAACGTGTTCCTGGCCGCGGCCGCCTCCCGGACCCGACGGCTCCGCCTCGGCCCCCTGGTGAACGTCCTCCCGCTCTACGATCCCGTGCGCCTGGTCGAGGAGATCTGCATGCTCGACCACCTGAGTCGGGGACGGCTGGAGCTCGGCCTCGGGCGCGGCGGCGTCCCCGGCGAGCTGGCCCCCTACGGGGTGCGGGCCGAGGACACCCGCGAGATCTTCCAGGAGGGGCTGGGGCTGGTGCTCCAGGGGCTCCGCGAGGGCCGCTTCGACCACCGGGGCCGGTGGTTCGCGGTCCGGAGCGGGACCACCCCCCTGCGGCCCCTCCAGCGGCCCTATCCGCCGCTCTGGTACCCGACCTCCTTCCCCAGCAGCGTGCCCTGGATCGCCCGGGAGGGGATCAGCGTCCTCTTCGCCTTCCTGCTCGCCCGGCAGCAGACGACCGCGGCCGAGCAGGTCGAGCGCTATCGGGGCATCCAGCGAGAGCACGTCGCCGATCCCGACCGTCTCAACGGCCACGTGGCCGAGCCCTGCGTCGGGGTCTGTCACCACGTGGTGGTGGCGGAGACCGACGCCGAGGCGCAGGCGCTGGCCCGGCGGGCGCTCCGGGAGTGGTTCGCGAGCTTCAACCACCTCTGGCTGCGCGAACACGGGACGGAGTACTTCCCCTCCGACGTCGACGCCTTCATCGGCGCCGGTCACGCCCTGGTCGGCTCTCCCGAGAGCGTGCGCGAGCAGGTGCGACGGGTCCTGGTCGAGAGCGGCGGGAACTACTTCGCCGGCGTCTTCGCCTTCGGGGACCTCAGCCAGGAGGCGGCGCTGCGATCGCTCGACCTGTTCGCCCGCCGGGTGATCCCGGGTCTGATCGCCGGGGACCCGCCGGGCGGGTGACCACGGCCCCCGCCGGGGGGCGAGCGGCCCTCCCGCCGTCCGGGCGTCTACTCCGGTCGGCCGAACCAGCGCCCGCGGGTCGGGAACAGGTAGCGGCCGGTGATGAAGTTCAGGATCCTCCGAGCCCGGCCGAACGACGCCGCCAGCTCGTCGGCGGTGCGCTGCCACCAGGGCAGGTGCACCGCCGCCGCCGCTCGCTGGTAGGCCCGGCGGCCCAGCCACTCCAGCTGCACGATGCCGCCTCCGCCGGCCAGCACCAGCTCGTCCGGAGGGTCGCCGCCCAGGGCGCGGCTCAGCCGGTCCAGATGCCGCGGAGCCAGCGGCCGGGCGACCACGTGCTCGGGGAAGACCCCGCTCAGGAAGAGGCACAGGTCGCCGAGGCGGCGGTAGATGTAGGGCTGCTCGGAGACGGGCACGACCTCCAGCATGGAGGCCAGCCGCAGGGGATCGAGCTCGCTGTAGCGGCGCCGGCGCCAGCCCCGAGGGGTGCGGAACCACACGCTGCCACTGGCGACGTGGGTGTAGGAGGCGAGCAGCTCGGCCAGGGAGAGGCGCCGGGAGGGCGCCTCCATGAACTCGCGCAGGCCGGAGACGTCGAAGATCGGTACGCTCTGCCTGGGGCCGAGCCACTCCTCGACGAAGGTGGCCTGCTGTAGGTCCTCGGCTGCGCGGTGGACCAGCACCGCGAAGGCCAGGAAGGGCGAGGCCCGGAGCAGCGCCTCGTTCTCCTCCCCTCCGCCGAACAGGGCCTCGAAGACCGCGGGCCGCCTCAGCAGCGCCTCCAGGCCGGCCGGGTCGGAACGCAGCCGGGCCAGCTCCTCGGGCCCGGCCGCCGCCACCGTGCCCAGCAGCTGGAGGTCCGAGTCGGTGAGGTGCTCGAGGAAGTGCGGTGTCGACATCGACGATCTCCCTGACACGAATGTAGCGTCGGTCCGGAGCCGTCGGGTGTGGCCCGGTCCTGGTCAGAGGTGGCGGAGTTCGCGGGCGCGGCTGCGCACCGCCGCCGCGTAGCGTGCCGCCGATCGGGCCACCGCCGCCCTGCCGTCCCGGTCCACCACCCGGTCCCACCAGGCGCCGTAGATGCGATCGAACTCGTAGGCGGCGACGGTCCGGGCGATGCGCTCGACGATGCGGGCGGGCAGGGGGATCAGGTTCGGGTAGCTGAACATGAAGCTGACGTAGCGCCGGTCCTGCACCACCTGCAGCACGTCGCCGGCCAGCAGCGCTCCCTTCCCTTCCGCGCCCGCCGGCCAGTGGGCGACGGTGGCCCCCGGGAAGTGCCCGCCGCACCGTATCAGCGTGATCCCGCCGAACAGCGGCAGCGTCTCCCCCGACCAGAAGCGGATGCAGGGGTCGGGGCGCATGACCCAGTCCCGGTCGGCCCGGTGGAGGTAGACGGGGGCCTCGAAGGCACGACTCCACTCCACCATCGAGGAGTAGTAGTGGGGGTGGGAGACCGCGATGGCCGCGACCCCGCCCCGAGCGCGCACGGCGGCCACGGTGGCGTCGTCCAGCAGGCTGACGCAGTCCCAGAGCAGATTGCCCTCCGGCGTCTCGACCAGCAGCGCCCGCTGCCCGATGGCGAACGAGGGCTCGGTGCCGATGCCGGTCAGGGCCGGCTCCAGCCCCTGGATGCGGTTGCGGTGATCCCGGCGCAGCTGGTCGAGGGTGGTCCAGCGCTGGCCCTCCCGGCCCACGTACTGGCGGGCGTCGGTGCAGATGGCGCAGCGTTCGGGGGGCTGGGGGGAGTCGGCGTGTTGGGTACCGCAGGTGGTACAGATGAAGCAGGTCACCGGCCAGCTGGCTCGCCTCGGCCGCTCACGATGGCCACGGACGTATCATCTCATCTCCGCTCGGCCGGCACCGTCGCCCGGTGGCCCCGGGCCTCCGATCCTCCGGCGTTGATCCCCAACCGGTGGTGCATCCGCCATCGACCCGATTCGAAGGCGAGAGGAGACGTCATGGTCCAGCCCGCGACGCCTGATCCCCGGCCCGGGGGCGGGCTGCTCCGGGCCAGCGTCGGCCTGGTGGCGCTGGCCGACACCGCGCTCTCCCTGGAGGCCTGGGGGTGGCGGAGCCCGCAGGGCCATGCCGCGGCCCATCTCTGGCTGGAGGTGGTCGGGCCGGTGCGGCCGCTGGCCACGCTGGTCCTGGGCGTGACCGCGGCCTACCTCGCCACCCGTGGCAAGCGCGCCTTCCGGCGGTTGCTGGTCGGGCTGGTGGCGGTCGCGGGCCTGCTCTCGCTGGCGGCTTCCGAGCCCGGGCTGCTGGCGGCCGCCGGCGCCGTCTGCCTGGCCCTGCTCCAGGCCGGCTGGCTCTGGCCGGAGGACGGCGATCCGGCCTCCAGCCGGGTGGGATGGTCGCTGTTGTTCGGGGTGGCCGCGGCCGGCGCCGGCGTCGGCTGGCTGATGGTGCTCGCGCACCGCGGGCACCGTCTGTTGGCCTGGATGCCCCTGCTCTCCGCGCTCGCCCTCACGGCCGTGGCGTCCGGCGTCGCGCTCCTGGGCCGGAACCCTCCCCTGCCCGGGGAGCGCGACCTGGACCGGGCCCTGGAGCGCTACCGGGAGCATGGGCGCTCCGGGGTCTGCCCGTTCGCGCTGATGAGCGACAAGCGGCACTTCTGGTCCTCGGACGGTGCCGCCCTCTTGAGCTACGGCTGCCGGGCGGGCGTGGCCCTGGCCCTGGGCCCCGGCATCGGCGATGACGCCGCGCTCACCCGCCTCTACGCCGAGTTCCGTGCCGCCTGCCGGGCGCGGGGATGGCGGCCGGCCTTCTACCAGGTGGCAGAGGAGGTGGCGGAGCGGATCGGGGCCGGAATCCGCCTGGTGGTGGGTAGCGAGGCCGTGGTCGACGTGGACCGCTTCGGGCTGGAGGGACCGGCCATGGCCCGCCTGCGGCACGAGGTCAACCGGGCCCGCCGACGGGACGTTCGCATCCGGGTGGTGGCGGAGTCGGAGCTGAGCGAGGGGGAGACTGCGGCGATCCGGACTCTGGCCGCCCGGCTCGAGGAGCGGCGGCGGTTCGGCCCCATGGCCTTCTCCGCCGGGCGCTGGGGGGACCCCGCCGTGGTGGAGCGGCTGGTGGGGCTGGCGCACGACCGGGAGGGCGAGCTGGTCGCCTACGTGACCTGGCTGGTGGTGCCGGCGGCCTCGGCGGTGGTGCTGGACGAGGTCAAGCGAGCGCCCACGGCCCCGGGAGGGACGGTGGACCTGCTGATCGCCGGCTGCCTGATCGCGTTCAAGGGCCGGGTGCGCCGGGCCAGCCTGGGGCTGGCGCCGGCGGTCGGCGCCCAGTCGGCGGCCCGGCTGGCCAGGTTGGAGGCGTTCGTGCGCCGGGCGTTGCGGGTGGTCAGCGTCTCCCCCGGCCTCTACGCCTTCAAGGCCAAGTTCGCCCCGGCCTGGGAGCCGCGCTACCTGGTGGCGGAGAGCGCGCTCGATCTGCCCCGGGTCGCCCTGGCCGACTTCCTCCTCCACTATCCGGAGCTGGGCCAGCGGACGCTGCCGAAGGTGGGACGGTTCCTCTCCGTTGCCAGTCAGTGAGCATGAGTACGCACACGAACCACCGCCACCGATCGCTCGCGGGGTACCCCACGAAGCCGGCTTCGTGGGGTACCCGGGAGGTTGGCGATCCGGGCACGGAGTCGCGCGAGTCGCTGTGGGCTCTTCTGCCGGTTGGTAGAACCCTGCTGCTTGCGGGAGTGGGCGCGAGCGGCTCGACGCAGCCGCCGCGCCGGTGCCCGCGGAGGGCGCGGAGAACGACCGGCGAGGGCTCGGGGTCGGTTCAGTACCGAAGGCCGAACCGGGCCCGCCGGCGCCGGACCAGGGTGACGACGAGGATGACCAGGGCGAGGGCGATCCCCACCACCCAGACGCCGATCCCCGCCAGCACCCCCAGCACCAGGCCCAGGATGTTGACGTTGCCCAGGGCGAGGTCGGCGCCCGCCTCCGGTGAGTCGGCGGTCACCGAGACCTCATAGCGGCCGGCTCGGTTGATGCTGAAGGTGGCCACCGCCATCCCCTGGTGGCCACCGGCCCCGTAGGTCTCGTCGTGGCTGGCCGGGATCAGGTGGATGGCCACCGAGGAACCGTCGGGGGCGAACACGGCGACGCGCACCGGCCGGTCCGGTCGGTGGGGAGCGTTCGGGGTCTCGTAGTAGATGGTGTAGGTGCCGCCGTGGTCCAGGTAGACCTGCTGCAGCCCCGGCACCGCCACCCGCTTGAGGGCGGTCACCTGGTCGTTGAGCTGGCGCACGGCGAGCAGGACCAGGGCCGTCCCCACGGCCAGGCTCGCGACCAGGAGCACCGCGGCCAGGGCGTACCAGCCGCGGCCGGGGGCCGGTCTGGGCGGCATCGTGGGGCCGGGATACACCGGTGGGGGATATCCCGGCGAGGTGGGGGATGGCGGCGGCGAGTATCCCATCATCGTCTGCTCCTCCTGAAGCCCGTTCCGGGGGCCGCGGCTCGGGGCCGGGGCGGCCGGTCCGACGGTCGTCACCGGTGTCTTCGTCGTCGTCGGCCGGACGTGACAGAGAGGGGCACGACCCCGCCGATGCCCGGTGCTCCTGGGCCCGACCCACCCCGTGGCGCCCCCGGGCACGTCGCCCTGGTCGTGGAATGCTAGCATGGTAACGATCCCCGCGAGGGCGGGGAGACGGGCAGGAGACGAGAGGAGGGATCATGGCGGTCGCGGTACCACCCGATCTCCGGTTGGACGTGCGGACCCTGCTGCCCGAGGGCGCCCACCTCATCGGCGGCGAGTGGGTGGCGGCCAGGGGCGGCGAGACCTTCGAGGTCCTCAACCCAGCCACCCAGGAGGTCCTGCTGCGGGTCCCTCGGGGAGGGCCGGAGGACGTCGATGCCGCGGCCCGGGCGGCGGCGGAGGCCTTCCCCGCCTGGCGGGACACCAGCCCCGGCCGACGCGCCGAGCTGCTCTTCCGCTGGGCCGACCTCTGCCTCCGCCGTCAGCGCGAGATCGATCTGCTCGAGCGCATGGAGGTGGGCCGGCCCGCCTGGGGCCCCTCGCCCATCCCGGTGGTGCTCAGGTTCTTCGCCGGGATGGCGGACAAGATCACCGGCAGCACCCTGCCCACGTCCTCGCCCCACGTCCTCGGCCTGACCATCCGGGAGCCGTTCGGGGTGTGCGGCAGCATCATCCCCTGGAACGTCCCCGGTCCCCTGATGATCTCGGACGTGGCCCCGGCCCTCGCCGCCGGCAACACCATCGTGGTCAAGCCGGCCGAGGACGCGCCCCTGACCGTGCTCTTCCTGGCCGCGATCGCGGCCGAGGCCGGGATCCCGGCCGGGGTGATCAACGTG
>DASRBU010000037.1:0-4421 GCA_035653475.1 Candidatus Dormiibacterota bacterium
AGCACCGAGAGCCTGGCGTGGGGGTTGATCAGCCAGGCGTCGCCGAGCCGGGCCGCGCGTCGAACGCCCGGGTCGTTGTTGGCTGCCACCCAGATCGGCGGATGGGGCCGTCGCACCGGGCGGGTGGGGAAGGTGACCCGATGGAGCCTGACCCGCTCGCTCTCGTAATCGAGGTCGCGCTCGCGCCAGAGCCTGGGCAGCAGCCGAAGCGTCTCCTCGAGGTAGGGGACCCTCCGCTCGTCGGCGAGGCCGAAGGCGTCGTTCTCGATCTGCCGGTAGCCGAGGCCGAGTCCCAGGATGAAGCGGCCGCGGCAGATGGCGTCCATGGTGGTGGCGAGCTCGGCGATCTCGACCGGGTGGGAGAAGGGCGCCAGCAGGATGCCCGTCCCCAGGTACATGTCCCCGGCCTCGGCGGCGACGCGGGCGAGCAAGGGCACCGGGTGGAGCATCTGGTAGGGGTTGGAGAGGTAGTGCTGACCGGCGAAGACGGAGACGAAGCCGGCCTCGCGGGCGGCCCGCACCTGCTCCAGGTGCTCGTCCACGTGATCCGCCATCGAGCCGTGGGCGTGCTGGGCGGCGAGGAAGAGGCCGAAGTTCACGGCGCCCGTCCCACCCCGGCCGCCGTCTCACGCCTCAGCAGGCGCCCCAGCTGGCGCAGGTCGCTCACGCGGTCGAGGCCGCGGACCACCTCGACCAGGTGGCGCCGGCGCCCGGCGTCGGCGATGCGGGCCGCGGCCAGCCCGTCGAACTTGGCCTCCAGCTCCTCCCAGCTCAGGGGCGCCTCCGGCTCGCCCTTCACCACCCAGGTGCGGTCGGCGAACACCCGACCCCGGGCACGGATCTCGACCTCGGCCAGCCACCGCTCGGGGAAGGCCCGGTTCGCCTCCTCGGAGGCGACCACCTCGACCTTCTGCATCAGCGGCCGCAGCGAGGGGTCGCCGACCAGCTCGTAGTCGGTCCAGCCCAGTCGTCCGCGGGTGAGCGCGACCGCGGCCAGGAAGGGCAGGCTGAACTGGCCGTCGACCACGTTCTCGGGCGCCCGCTTGCGCTCGATCGGCCGGCCGACGATGTCCGCGGCCACGTCGCTCATGCCCACCCGCACCGACTCCACCTCCCCGGGCCGGATCCGGTTCTCGGCGGCGAGCCGGATGACGAGGTCGAGCGGGCCGTGCGCGTAGCGACAGCATGGATAGGGCTTGACCGCGGTGGCGAGGATCTCGAAGCGCTCGCCCAACCCCTCGACCGCGAGCCGGGGACGGGCGGCGTCGGAGTAGGCGTGGAAGAACCCGCGCGGCCCCTCGAAGGGGTCCTGTGGGCCGCGGAAGCCGCGGCCGGCCAGCTCCAGGGCGAGGATCGCGCCGTGCGCGGCGAGGCCGGGATGGAGGCGCTTGGTCCAGGCCCCGTCGGCCAGGAACTCGAGGCTGCCGGCGGACTGGCTGAGGTTGATCCCGAAGGCGTCGCCCAGCGCCTCGGCGGAGAGGCCGAGGAGGTTGGCGCCGGCCGCGGTGGCGCCGAAGACGCCGCAGGTGGCGGTGGGATGGAAGCCACGCCCGTAGTGCGACCTGGGATCGACCGCCATCGCCAACCTGCAGGTCACGTCGTACCCGGCCACCATCGCCGCCAGCAGGCGGCGGCCGTCGAGCCGGTGCTGCTCGGCCAGCGCGAGCAGGGTGGGGACGATGGCGGCGCCGGGGTGGACCGAGCCCTCGCGGTGGGTGTCGTCGGCGTCCAGGCTGTGCGCGTAAGAGCCGTTGAGGAGGGCGGCCCAGGCGGGAGACAGGGTCCGCTCCTCGCCGATCAGGGAGGACTCGCCGGCCCCGCCCAGGGCGAGGACGGCGTCCCGGAGGGCGGGCGTGGAGTCGGCCGTGGCGCTGGCGCAGAGCGCGATCCCGACCAGGTCCAGCACGAGCTGCTTGGCCTTCTCGACCACCTCGGAGGGCAGGTCCTCGTAGTCGAGGCCGGTGGCGTATTCGGCGAGCTTGCGGGCGACCTCGGCCATCATCCGTTCCTCCTTCCCTGGCTCCCGGGCTCAGCGATCATAAGCCTCCCGGTCGGCGGTGCGAGCCGGGGTCGGACCCGAACGACGTGAGCGGCCTCCGGGCACCGGAGCGTGATCGCCGGCCGGGGGTCAGGCCTCGATCACCACCTGGTCCCCCTCCACCCGGACCGGGTAGATCCGAACCCGGAGCGGGTAGGTGCCGAAGGGAGGGCGCCCGGTCTCCAGGTCGAACTCGTAGCCGTGCCAGGGGCAGCGAAGGATGCGGTTCTCGAGGCCGTAGGTGTAGGTGTGGGGCTCGGAGGGCAGCATGGTGCCGCCCACGGTCCCCAGACAGAGCGGAGCGCCCATGTGGGGGCAGACGTTGCGGATCGCGTAGTAGCGCCCGTCGACGTGGAAGACCCCGATCGAGCGGCCACCGACGTCGACGATCCGGCGCCCGCCCTCGGGCAGCTCGTCGACGCGGCAGACGACGTGCCTCGCCACCGTCTACAGGCGATCGCCGAACAGCTCGGCCGCGTTCCGGCCGCGGACCCGGTCGCGGATCGCCTCCGGCAGCCGGTTGAGGGCCACGGCCGGGTTGTCGAAGTCCCAGTGCGGGTAGTCGGAGCTGAAGAGCAGGGTCCGCCCGGCCTCGATGACCTCGCAGAGCGTGGCCAGGTGCTCCGGCCGCGCCGGCTCCGGCATGGGCTGGGTGGTGAAACGGAGGTGGTCGAAGACGTACTGGCTGGGGAGGCGCTTGAGCCAGGGCACCTCGTCGCGCAGGGCCTGGTAGTTGCGATCGAGCCGCCAGAGCACGTCCGGCAGCCAGGCGAACCCTCCCTCGGCGATCACGACCTTGAGGCCGGGGAAGCGCTCGAACACGCCCTGGCAGACGAGGCTGATCACGTTGGCGTGGTAGACCTCGGTCAGGGCCGCGTGCCATTCCGTGTAGTACGTGAAGACGCCCCCCGCCAGCTGCGGGCCCTTGACGAAGACGCCGTCGACCGAGTTGACGTGGCAGCCGATGGGAAGCCCGTGGTGCTCGGCCGCCTCGTAGATCGGGTAGTAGTGACGATCGCCCATGAGGAGGTTGGTGAGCGGCAGCATGACCTCGACCATCCCCGGCCGCCCGGCCACACGGTCGATCTCCCGGGCCGCCGGGGCCGGGTCCTGAGGGGCCACCACCAGCGCGCCCCGGAAGCGGTCGTCGAACTCCAGCCAGCGCTCGGTCAGCCAGTCGTTGTAGGCGGAGGCGACCGCCGCGGCGAGGTCGGGGTCGGGCAGCGCGCCGAGGCCGAAGACGTCGCCCCCAAGCAGGACGGCGCGGTCGACACCGGCCCCCTCCAGGAGCTGCTGGCGCACGTAGGCCGGGTCCGAGCCGGGGATGGAGCCGTCGGGCGGGTAGCTGTCCCGCCGGAGCGCCCCCACCGGGTTGATGTACAGGACGTTCTTGGGGAGGGAGAACCGGGAGGCGTAGACGTCGCCCGACCAGCTCGACTCGAGGCCCACCCCGAGCCGGCGTCGCCAGCTCGAGGGGAGGTAGGGCAGCAGGTCCTTGAGCCCCTGCTCGAAGTGGGGATGGACGTCGCAGTCGACGGTCAGCACCCCGGTCGCCTCCACCCCCCGCGCCTCGGGCCGCTCCATCGCCTTCATGTCCTCCTCACCTCCTCGACTCCCAGGCCGATCCCCGCCCGGCCGCGCCGGCCGGGCCCACGCCCGGCTCCTGCCCGAGCCAGACCCGCCGGACCTGGGGCGCCGCCTCCGCCGCCCGTTGCGCGATCTGCTCGTCGGTGAGCGTGCTCAGCGGGTGCGTGATCACCACCGGCCGCAACCCCGGCATCCCCAGCGCCTCCAGTTGGAGGCGCGCCTCCTGGAGGAACTCGGCGGTGACGATGGCGGCGGTGGGCACGCCGCTGGCCTCCAGGTCGGTCGCGTCGTGCATACAGCACGACGTGCAAGAGCCTCAATCGCCGATCGCGGTCAGGGCCAGGTCGTTCTCGGCGGCGATCCTCGCGATCAGCTCGGGGGCGGCGTTGCGGGAGAAGCTCTCCTTGCGGTAGCGGCGGACCTCCCCCACCTCGTCCAGCAGGGCGACCGTTCGCTCCAGCAGCCGGCTCGCCTTCCACTTGGTGTTGTCGAGCACGCCGAGGCGGAGGCCGGCAACGGTGGACGGGCGCGGGGCCAGCGGCTTCGGCTCGAGCTCGACCCTGCCCGTGGGGTCGTAGACGATCGGTTCCCTCATGCGCACCTCCGAGACTCAGAGCAGGCAGGTCCCGTCCTCGCACCCGCCATCGCCGGGCGGCGGGCGGCCGTCGAGGCTGCGCAGGACCGGGCTGCTCATGTGCCCCCAACCGGGGACGAAGGCCGAGAAGCGCCCCGCCCCCCCACCCGCCACGAAGACGTGGATGTCCTCGGGACGGGAGACGATGGGGACGCGGGCCTC
>DASRBU010000038.1:0-5621 GCA_035653475.1 Candidatus Dormiibacterota bacterium
CGAGGAGCTCGCGCGCGGCCGCCCGGTCCAGCCCGGCCGTGATCTCGTCCAGGAGCAGGAGCCGGGGCCGGTTGGCCAGGGCCACAGCCACCGCCAGGCGGCGGGCCTCGAGCGAGGTCAGCTCGGCCGGCCTGGCCTCCAGACGCTGGCCCAGGCGCAGGGCCTGGAGCAGGAGGATGGCCGTCCGCCGGCGGTCGCCCCGGTCGCGGCCCCCGGCCAGTTGGGGCAGGATCACGTTCTGGAACACGGTCAGGCCGGGCAGGATCCCGACCTCGAACCGCTGCCAGACGTAGCCGACCACCCGGCGCCGGTAGCGGTCGCGCTCCCGGGGCGAGAGGTGGCCCAGGTCGTGGCCGGCGACGTGCACCTCGCCCTCGTCGGGCGGCTCGAGCGCTCCCAGCACCGCCAGGAGGGTGCTCTTGCCGCTCCCGCTCCGGCCCATGACGGCGAGACGCACCCCCTCCTCCAGGTCCAGGTCGATGCCGCGGAGGGCGGTCACCGGTCCGCTCGAGGCCGGGTAGGTGCGCGCCAGCCGTCGAACCCGGACCAGGAGCGCCGGCCGGACGCGTTCAGGCTTCATTCCCGATCGCACCGGCGGTGAGGGGGTCGATCCGAACCGGGTTCCGGTCGGCCAGGCGGGCGGCGGAGAGAGCACCGAGGGCCAGGCCGCAGAGGGCGAGACCGGCCAGGCCCAGGACCGGCCCCGGGGGCAGCCCGGGCAGGGGACGGTGCGAGACCGCAAGCGCCAGGCCGAGCAGGGAGCCGCTGCCGAGGCCGCACCGACAGGTCCAGCCTCGCTCCAGAGTCAGGCTCTTCCGCAGCTGATCCTCGCCGAGGCCATGGCCGGCGACCCCGGCGTACTCGCGGCGACGACGGTCGCCGGTCCGGCGGAAGTGGATGGCCAGGCCGGTCCAGGCCATGATCGCGGCGCCCAGGGCGGCGATCGCCACCCCCACGCCCGCGGTCCGGGCCGCCGCCTGGCTCCAGGCGGCCGCGGCCGCGCCCGCTGGAGCCGCGAACGCCACACCGGCCGCCGCCAGGGTGAGCACCAGCGTCGCCCCCGCGTGCTGGGCGGGCCGGCTCCGAGCCTGGCCTCGGGCCAGGAGCGCGGCCGGGCCGTGACGGCCGGGGCTGGGCGGCGGTGGGGGAACCGTCGCCGTCGCCATCCCCACCAGCAACACGCCGGCCACCGGAGCCAGCGATGGCCAGGGATCGGCGGTGGCGGCCGGCCCCCGGACCAGGGAGGGGACGAGGACGGCGAGGCCGGGCAGGCCGAGCAGCACGGGGAGGAGGTGGGCGCGCCAGCCCGGGCTGGACCTCGATTCCGGCCGGCGGGGAGGGGCCGGGAGGCCGAGCACGGCCAGGCCCGATGCCGCCGCCAGGGTCGCGGCCAGCCCTGCCAGGGTCGCGGCGAGCGCCGCCATCGGCCCCGGCGCCCCGTCCGGCGACGCCCGAAGAAGCGTACCCGCACCCCCGGACAGCGCCGCCTCCAGCGGGAGGGCCGCGGCCGCCGCCCCGGCGAGGACCCAGCCCAGGGTGGCGAGCTCCACCTGCCACACCTGGTGCCAGGCCCAGCCCCGCGCGCGCAGGACCACCGCTCGATCACGCCAGTCGTCGAGGAGGCGGTTGGCCACGCCCAGGGAGGCGACCAGGCCCTCGAGCACGACCAGGCCGGTCAGCGTCCGCAGCCAGGCGGCCGTCGCCCGTTGCCCGGCCTCGAAACGCGCCAGCGCGGCGGCCGGCGAGGAGGCGACGCGGCGCCCCGCCGCCTCGAGCCGAGTGACCAGCCGGTCGATCCTCCCGGCCAGCCGGCCGGGTGTGGTCTCCGCGAGACTGGCCGGGCCGAGCCGGTAGACCAGCCCCGCCACGACCAGGCCGGTCGGCGTCAGGTGGGCGAGCCGGAACAGGTCGGTCAGCGGCACGGTCAGCCCGGCCGTGGGCTGGGCCGGACGGTCCGGGCCCCAGGGGCCGCGGCGGAGGACGGTCAGGCGCGCACACCAGGTGGTGCCACCGGCGAGGGGGGCGAGGCAAAGGTCGTCGCCGGCGCGCAGACCGAGGCGGTGGGCGTCGGACGCGGACATGCCGAGCCGGCCGTCCGAGACCATCGTTTCCCGGGCGCCGGCGCCGCCCGGCCCCTTCGCCGACGCGGCGAGCCCCATCGCCTCCAGGCGGAGCCCCTCCGGTCGCGCGGATCGTGGACGGCCGTTCACGCCGGCCAGCGCCAGCGGCCCGAGACGAGCGTAGGCCACCGACGGCACCAGGCGGTCGCCCATCGTCGCCCGCACCTGATCGTCGACGGCCCGCCGGAAAGCGCCGAACGCCTCCGCTCCCGCCACCTCCTGCTCCACCGTCAGGCCCGGGCTGCGCACCAGGATCTCGGCCAGCGCCGCCCTGCTGGCCGCGGTCGCCACCAGCGGCAGCGTCCCGCTCAGGACCAGGGTGGCGGTCAGGCAGAGCCAGAGGGCGAGCGACCGGCCGGGCCGGTGGCGCACCTGCATCCAGCCCAGCCCGCTCCGGCCGAGGCCGGCCGGCCTCGACCTCCACGGCCGCCAGGCGAGCCCGAGCTCCCCCCGGGCATCGCCTCCCGTGCCGGCCGTTCCGGGGCGGATCGACGCCGGGCGGCCGCGGAGGTGGCCGTCCGGGGGGACGGCGGGCCCGGCCGGCCCCTTCCTCGCCGCTCTGCCGCCCGGTTCGCGAGGGGACGGACCCGCGGTCACGGCCGCGACCCCTCAGAGCGCCCCGCGGGCTCCGGCGACCGCGTCTCGGCCCCCGTCGCCGCCCCGGTGGGGCGGGCGGTCGCCGCGGTCGGGAGCGGGGGTGGATCTCCGGGTTGCCGTCGTCGGGCGACTCACCAGTTGCGGTACGAACCCGACCCCCTCACGGTGCAGACGTGCCGGCCCTCTGCGCCGGGGGAGGGGCGGCGCGGAGGGCGAGGCGCAGCGCGGAGGGCGAGGCGCGGCCCAGGCCGGGTTGGCGGCCCCCTCCCCGCCTTGCTAGCCTTCCTCAACCGTGAGCGGCTCACTGCCGGGCGCTGCCGCCGGCCTTCGCCCGCTCCAGGCGCTGGTGGTGTGCGCGACGCTGCTCGCCGCCTGCGGGGCCACGAGCGCGCCCCGGGCCGGCGGGGGTGCGCACGCGCTTCGACCCTCCCCCTCGCCGACGCCGGACCGCCTGCTCGCCCAGGCCCGCGCCATCGCGGGACCGGCCGCTCCCCCCAGCCGCCTGGTGATCCCCGCCATCGGTGTCGACGCCGCGGTGGAGCCGGTGGGACTGGACGCCCAGGGACGGATGGCGGCGCCGGCCAGGACCACCGACGTGGGCTGGTATCGGCTGGGGGCCGCGCCGGGGGACGCCGGGGACGCGGTCATCGACGGACACCTCGACTGGTGGAACGGGCCGGCGGTGTTCTGGCGTCTGGGCCGGCTCCGGGCCGGCGACCGGGTGACGGTCGTCCGCGCCGACGGCAGCCAGGTCGACTTCGTCGTCGACTCGAGCCGGACCGTGGCCTACGACGCCTCCCTGCAAGACCTCTTCACCGAGGTCGGGCCGCCCACGCTCACCCTGATCACCTGCGCCGGGGCCTGGGACGCCGGCCGGGCTACCTACCTCCAGCGCCTGGTGGTGCACGCGTCGCTCGCCCCCCAGGTGCTGTCGCCCCAGCCCTCCGGCTGAGCCCGGTGGCGCATGGCCCCGCGCCTCCCGGCCGGACGACCGGCGATCGCCGGGAGGGCGCGTCCCCGACGGGTCACTTCGGGCCCTCCCCGACGCGTCCCTCCCTCGCTGCCGTCCGAAGCGATTGGAGGTGGCTCCAACCGCTTCTTGTGCTCCTCCCCGCGGATGAGTAGGATGGGGGGACTATGGGGGGTAGACGGTTCGTGCGGTGGCTGGTCGCGGCGTTCGCGCTCCCGCTCGCCATCGCCTGCAATCCACTCGGGGCGCTGCAGCCGGTGCGCACCGGCGCCGACATCGTGGTCGGGGTCCCGATGGCCGCCAGTGGCCAGTACGTGCCGGAGGCGAACCTCACCCGGCAGGGATACGACCTCTGGGCCCAGTGGGTGAACCACAACGGCGGGATCGTGGTCCAGAACGTGCGCCACCGCGTGCGCCTCCTGTACGAAGACGACCAGAGCCAGCCGACGGTGGCTGCCCAGGTGGCGGAGCGCATGCTCTCGCAGCAAGGGGTCAGGTTCCTGCTCGGGCCCTTCGGTACCCCCGACTCCATCGCCGTGGCCCAGGTGGCCAACCAGCGGCGGGTGCCGGTGGTGATCTCGAACGGGGCCGCGCCCGACATCTACGCCAACGGCAACCGGTACGCCTTCGGCGTGGTGGCCCCGGGCGACCGGTTCCCGGCGGCCATCTTCGACATGGCCATGGCCATGCAACCCCGCCCGGCCACCCTCGCCATCCTGACCGCCGACGACCCCTTCTCCCTCGACGTCACCCAGGGAGACATCCAGGCGGCGCAGGCCAGGGGCATGCGCATCGTCTACGAACAGCGCTACCCGGCCGGCTCCACCAACCTCTACCCGCTGGTCGCGGCGGCCAAGGCGGCCCATCCCGACATCCTGGTCGACTCCGGCCATCTGCTGGAGGCCGTGGCCTGCCAGAAGGCGGTCATGGACCTGCGCCTGGACGCCAAGCTCTACGCCTACGCCGAGGCGACCGATGAGCCGCAGTTCGTGGAAGCGCTGGGCAAGGCTGCCGACTACGTCACCACCGCCGTCCCCTGGAGCCCGGCGGCCACCTACCGCTCCGAGGTCTACCTGTCCACGGCTGGCTACGTCGCCGCCTACCGTCGCACCTACCACACCGACCAGGAGCCCAGCTACGTGACCGCGGATGCCACCGCCGCCGCCCTCGCCCTGGGGCTGGCCATCCAGCGGGCCGACAGCCTGAACCCGGAGCGGGTCCGGGACGCGCTGGCCTCGCTGGACGTGAACACGTTCTACGGCCGGATCCGCTTCGGCCGCGACGGCCAGAGCGTGGGCAACACGGTCCTGGTGGAGCAGATCCAGGATGGGCACCGGGTCGTGGTCTGGCCCTCGCAGCTGGCGCCGGCCACGCCCCAGTACCCGGCGCCGACCTGGGACGCGCGGCTGGGGCCGCCGCCCACCCCGCCCCGGGCCAAGCTGCCGGGAACCGGCCACCCTCCGCTCGGCTGAGCCCCCCGGCGCGGACGGCCGGGCCGGCGCCCGTGGGCGCGACCGTGGTCCGGCGCCGGCCGGCCCCCCTGTGGCAGAGTGAGCGGCGTGCGGCGCCTGTTCGCGGTGGCGGTGATGGGGCGGGACCGGCCGGGGATCGTGGCCGCCGTCTCCGGCGCCCTGCTGGGGCTGGGCGGCAACGTCGAGGACGCCATGACCAGCCTGCTCAGCGGGCACTTCGCGCTGATGCTGGTCTGCTCGACGCCGGCCTCGGTGAGCCCGGGGGAGGTGCGGGCCGCACTCGCCTCCCTGCCCGGCGACCTGCAGGTGGCGGTCTGGGACCTCGACCGGCAGCTGGAGCGCTCGCGGCCGACCCACGTCCTCACGGTCTACGGTCCCGACCGTCCCGGCATCGTCCACCACGTGGCCAGCGTCCTCGCCCAAGCCGAGGTGAACATCTGCGACATGACCTGCCGTCTGAGC
>DASRBU010000039.1:0-3079 GCA_035653475.1 Candidatus Dormiibacterota bacterium
CGGTCTCGGACACGGCCGAGTACGGGGACTACGTGTCCGGGCCTCGCATCATCGACGACCACGTCCGGGCCTCGATGAAGCAGGTGCTGAAGGAGATCCAGGACGGCAGCTTCGCCGAGCGGTGGATCGACGAGAACGCCCACGGCCGCCAGACCTTTCTGCGCATGCGCGAGGAGCACGCCGGGCACGAGCTGGAGGTGGTCGGTGAGCGGTTGCGCCGGATGATGCCCTGGCTCCAGCCGCGGACCGAGGACGACTGAGGCGTTCCGACATGGCCCGCAGGCGGGGCACGCTCCTCGACGCGACCGGTGGCGGCGGGGTCTCCACCCGAGCCCGCCTCCGGGTCGGATACCAGGGGGAGCCCGGCGCCTACTCCGAGGAGGCCCTGCTCTCCCTCTATCCCGAGGCCGAGCCGGTCGGCCAGCGCAGCTTCGCCATGGCCTTCGATGCCCTGCTCTCGGGTGAGGTGGACCTCGACGTGCTCCCGGTGGAGAACACCCTCGGCGGCATCGTCCAGGAGGTCAACGACCTGCTCTGGGAGCGTCCGGGCCTGCGCCTGATCGGTGAGCACGTCCACCAGATCCGGCACTGCCTGCTGGGCACCCCCGGCGTCCCGGTTCGTCGCGCCATCTCGCACCCGCAGGCGCTGGCCCAGACCCGACGCTACCTGGAGGCGCACGGGATCGAGCCCGTCCCCTACTACGACACGGCCGGCGCGGCCAGGCACCTGGCGGAGCGCCCGGAAGCCGGCCTGGCCGCCGTGGCCAGCGCCGCCGCCGCCCGGCGCTACGGCCTGGAGGTCCTCGCCGCAGGCATCCAGGACGACGACGCCAACCAGACCCGGTTCGTGATCGCCCAGCGAGGGGCGCCGGTGCGGCCGCTCCAGGCGGCGCCGGGGAGCAAGTGCTCGTTGTGCTTCGTGGCCGCCCATGTCCCCGGCAGCCTGGTGGCGGCCCTCCGGTGCTTCTCGGCCCGGGGCGTGAACCTCACCCGGCTGGAGTCGCGCCCCATCCCGGGCAAGCCCTTCGAGTACCGGTTCTTCCTGGACTTCCAGGTCGGGGACCCCGAGGCCGCCGAGGCCGCCCTGTGCGAGCTGGAGGCCACCACCCACGAGGTACGGCTCTTCGGCACCTATCCCGCCCTTCGCCCGCCAGCCGATCGCTGAGGATCCGGCCGTCGCCACCCCTCTTTGGGGTAGGCTGCAACACCATGAGCCAGATGAAGCCCTACTGCTTCAAGTGTGGGGCGGAGCTGGATCCGGACACCATCTACTGCCCGGTCTGCGGTCGGCTCCAGCGATCGATGGTCGTTCGCAAGGTGGAGGCGGGCGGCGTCGATGCAGCCCAGGGTGAGACCCGGTACCAGGAGCCGGCCCCGGAGCAGGCCGACTACCCCGGGTTCACCGATCAGCGATACCGGCCTCAGGTCGAGCAGCCGTACCAGCCGGGGATCGAGTCACGCTACGACGAACCCGCGGACGAGCAGCGCTACCAACCACACGATCGGTACCATCCATCCGACTCCGAATTCGAGCACCGGCCTCCGGAGCAGGGACCTGGGTACGCGGACGACCAGACTCCCGGCGCGCAGGAGGGGCACGGCCGCTACGGTGGCGAGGACGAGGCGCACCACGCCTCCTCGGCCTACGGGCAGGGACAGGGACCGGGTTACGGCTCCGACCGGTACCCACCACACCCCGACGCTCACGACCCGGCCTACGAGCAAGGGTACGAGCAGGGCTACTACGAGCCCGGGCAGGGCTACGAGCAAGGGTACGAGCAGGGCTACGAGCAAGGGCAGGGCTACGACCAGGCGTACCAGCACGGCTACGAGCAGGAGCAGGGCTACGACCAGGCGTACCAGCACGGCTACGAGCAAGAGCAGGGCTACGGGCGAGAGCAGGAGTACACGCCGCAACCGCCGGGCGACCAGGGTCGGTCGTACGCCGCCCAGGCTCCCCCCGCCGGAGGTCCTCCAGCTGGCGATCACGCTCCCCGGCCCTCACCGGAACCGCCCTACCCGGCCCAGGAGGATCCGTCGACCTGGCCGCCGGAGCCGGTCGAGCCCCCTCCTCCACCGCCCCCACCGCCGCCGCGCTTCGTGCCCTTCTCGGGTCAGGCGGCCACCGGGGTTCGGACGCCCTCGCGGCCCTCGGGGCAAGGGTCCTTCCAGCCGCAGTACACCCCTCCGGCCGCCGGGCCGCCCGCACCGGGCGGTCCTGGTACCGCGGACCTGGCGGGGCGCCACCCCTACCCCGGTTACCAGCCGGCCGCACCTGCCCGGCCGAGCTGGACGCGCCGCCTCGCCCTGGGCGTGGCCGGGCTCCTGATCCTGTTCCTCGTCGGCCTCGGCCTCGGGCACCTGTTCGGCTCCCCCACGACGCCGGCCGGCAGCCAGTCGAGCCGGTTCACGCAGCTGCCGAGCCAGGTCCCCAGCCAGCCGCAGGCGACCGCTCCCGCCCAGGCAGCGCCGTCGCCGACCGCTCAGCCCACCCCCTTCCCCTCGACTGCGCCCACGGTCACGGGCTCGGCGGTCTGGCACACGGTCAGCGCCCAGATCCTCAACGGGGGGAAGTGCTCGATCTCACGGGGTTGCGAAGCCGGTGGAACCTTCCGCAACAGCGGCGGCCTGGGTGATGGCCTGGTCACCTTCAACATCACCGACCGGACCCACGAGACCGTGTACGCGAGCTGCACGGCGCCGCTGCCCCAGACGGACACCGGGGGGACGGCCACCGTCTCCTGCTGGGCCAACAGCGACCAGCTCGACCAGCTCTTCGAGTCCGACCCGAACGCCTACATCTACCTCCAGGTCCAGCTGGGCACCAGTTGAGGGCGAGGGGGAGGTGCAGCCGGGCCGCCTCCCCCGGCGCGGCGTCCCCCGGTCCCCACCAGGGCGGTGAGCGTCCCGGCGCGGGCGGGTCCCGGCGGTGCTCGGTGCTCGGGGATGGGCGCCCGGTGGAGCGGGGTCAGGCGGCCTTGACCGCCGCCACCAGCTTGGTCAGCGAGTCCCTGGCGTCCCCGAAGAGCATCACCGTCTTCGGGTCGTAGAGCAGCTGGTTGTCGATGCCGGCGAAGCC
>DASRBU010000040.1:0-7924 GCA_035653475.1 Candidatus Dormiibacterota bacterium
GTGGTACACGCAGCGCAGGCCGCGCTCCTCGTTCCGTCCCCAGAACAGGAGGGCGCGGCGGTGGGGGCAGTAGGCCTCCAGGATGCCCACCTTCCCCTCGCTGTCCCGGAAGGCGACCAGGTCCTCGCCCAGGAGTCGCAGCCGGAGCGGCGGGCAGTCGGGGGCCGGCAGCTCCGAGCTCAGCAGGCAGGGCAGCCAGTACCGCCGGAACAGCTCGCCCATGGGGGTGCCCGGCCCAACCCGGGTCAGCCGCTCGTTGTCCCGCTCGCTCAGCAAGCCCCCTCCTCCTCCGTCCGAACATTAATAATACAATTATTCCGTAGTAGGAATTGCTGGAAGTATAGTCGGTTATAATGCCGCTGGCAAGCGGCCCGGCCCTGGGGGTCGCGAGCCGAGGTGGGGGTGGCGAGCCGTGAACCACGTGCCCGGAGAGGGCGGCCATCTCCGTGACGAATCGGTCGCACCGAGCCGTGGTGAACTCGTGTCGGCTCCAGGGCAGCGAAATCGCTGACGGGGGCCCGGCCGACGTGCTCGGTCTCGACCCCGGGGGCGGCCGAGCATCGGCCGGCATGAACGAGGTGATATCGAGATGAGGTCGGGCTCCAATGGGCGGGCCGGCAGGGCCAGGGGACACCGGCCGTCCCCGGCCATGACGGTGCCTTTCCGGCTCGCTCACCGGTCGAGGTCGGCGGGGCGTGGATAGCGAGCGCGAACCGGCGAGCGAGCGGAGCGGGATCGGACGAGACTGGAGGCCGGTGCGCATCTTGCGCGCCTCCGAGGACGTGGTGGCCCAGATCACGGCCACCTTCTTCGATGGCCTCCGGCCCGGTGACTGGTTGGGCACGGAGGCCGAGCTGGCCGATCGCTTCGGGGTCAGCCGGGTCACGATCAGGGACGCGGCCCGCACGCTCGAAGCCCGGGGGATCGTGGACGTCAAGGTGGGGGCCAGAGGGGGGATCCGGGTCGCCAACCCCGATCCCTCCCGCCTGGCCCAGGCGCTCGCCGTCCAGCTCCACCTGATGGGCATTACCCGAGACGAGCTCATCGAGGCCCAGCAAGCGATCGAGCCGGCGACCGCGGCCCTCGCCGCCCAGCGGGCGACCGCGGAGCACATCGAGACCATGCGTGAGCTGGTGGAGCGGTGCCGGGGGGCGATGACCGCCCCCGAGCGTTTCGTGGAGCCGGCCCTCGACTTCCATCTCGCGGTCGCGGACGCGGCGGGCAATCGTGCCCTCCGGGCCGCGCTGACGGCGCTGCGCCCCCTCCAGGGGGCCGAGTTCCGGTCCGCCTCGCCCCCTACCTCGCAGCGCCTGGCCCAGCGCATCGTCACCATGCACGGCGCGATCCTGGAGGCCATCCAGCTCCACGATCCCGAGCTGGCTGCGGCACGGATGCGTGAGCACCTGGTCCACATGGCGATGGGCCGGCGGCTCCCGATCGCGGGGAGAGAGTCCCACCTCCTGCTGTAGGTGCCTTCCACCTCCCGAGGGGCGGCCACGGCCTCGAGAGCCGGCGCCCGGTCGGCCTCGGGGGCGGACGCGAGCGGGACCGAGAGCGGTGGTCGATCGGCCACCAGACGACCGCGGTCGACGAAGGGTTCCATGGCGGGGCCGGCCGTCACGGGGCCGAGGACGAGCGCCAGCTGCTGGGCACCGATGAGGAGTGAGAGGCATCGTGAGCAGGCTGATGCCCGACCGCCACGTGCGCCACCGATGGTCGGCAGCGCTGGAGCGCCTGAGCCCGACCGCGACCGGGGCCGTGGAGGAGACGGCGAGCTCGCTGCCGACGTCGTTCCCCCGCGACCCCGCCGACCTCCGCTCGACGCCATCGTCATCGAGCCCGGGCTCCGGCTCGTCAGCAAGGGCGAGCGGCTCCGGACCCATCCCATTCGCGGCCCATCGTCGTCCGGTGAGCGCCTGTGTCATCCGCCGGTCACGCGGCGCCGACCCGGGGCGTCGGTCCGGGCCGGCGTCACGGCGAGGCGCGTCAGGTCCTGGCCGATGCGGGCTGCCCGCCGCTCGGTGTGGGCCGTCCCCGGCCTGAGCAGGACCGGCCTCGGGCCGATGAGGCGTCGAAGACGGCCGGCCACCCGTGCTCCGTCCGACCAACCGGCTCGGACCCGGACCGAGGACGCAAACGCTGTGCTCTCATGGAGCCGATGCACGATCGAGTCCAGTCGCTGGAACAGGCCGAGCGCCTCGCCGACCGGGTCGGGGTCCTGCCCGTCTTCCCCGACGCCGACGGGGTACTGCCGTCGCTCTGGGAGGCGGTGATCGGCACCCGAGAGGTGACCGTGTTCACCGTCGACGATCGGGGTCGACGAGCGCTGAGCGCGGAGCTCGGCCACATCTGGTGGCTCAAGAAGCAGCTGGCCGAGCAACGCCGCGCCTGCGTCGGCAAGCACCTCCGCGGTCGCCTCGTGGTGCTCTCGCGCGAGGCGGTTCCGCTCGTCTACGCCCGTACCGGCCGATCGGGCGATGTCGACGATTTCGATCAGCCGGAACGCATGACCAGGTTGGAGCTCGAGCTGGCCCGTGCCCTGCTGGAAGCCGGGCCGGCCACCGCTCCCCAGCTGCGGCGGTTGGTCGGCTCGCGCAGCGCCACGATCACGAAGCGAGCGCTGGCGTCCTTGCAAGCTCGGTTCGTCATCACCCAGGTGGGAGAGGCCGAGCAACCGACCGGGTGGGCGGCGGCGGTGTTCGACCTGGTGGCGAGGCGGTACGGCCACTGGTTGCACCACCTTCCCGACCCCGAGACGGCGCTGGCGCTGCTGGCCGAGATGCTGCTGCGGGGGGCCGGAGAGCGGTCCGCCGGCGAGGTCGCCCGGGCGCTCGGCGCCGAGCGGGCCGAGTCCATGGCCGCGCTCGATCGCCTGGTGGAGGAGGGCTCGGCGCAGCGCCGACTGGAGGGCAGGACACCGGTCTACCGGGCCGCCTCCGGACGATCCCGAGGATCGAGGTCGTCACCGGACCGGCTCGAACCCGCTGGACGCTGACCGAGTCATCGGCTCGGTCGGATGGGCTCCGGTGGCCGCGGTTGGCGGTGGCCACGCTCGGTGTGCGCCCCGGTCCCGGCCGGCGGACGGTCGGGGCACGGGCTCGGCTGGACCGGCCGGCGCACCGGGCGGGTGGACCGACCGGGCTGCGTCGAGAGCGTGCAGGATCAGGTCCTCGTCGGTCGCGGTCGGGATTCGCCTCCTGCCGCGCCCCGGGCCGCCCGCCTCGACCACCTGGCCGATGTCGGCTGAGCGCGCTGCGAGCCCCGTCCGGCTCTCGAGACCATCGATTGTGGGGAAGCGATCTTCCCTCCGGTTCCGTTCTCGAGAAACCGTAGAACGCCGATGCGGCGAAGCCGCTCTTCCTTTGACTGTTACTTCCAGACGATCGCCACCACCCGTGCCCAGCCGGCGCTCGCCCCCTCCAGCGAGATTGGGAGCGCCACGACCGTGAAGCCGTAGGAGACGGGGATGGCGTCCAGGTTGCACAGCTTCTCGATCTGACAGTAGGGCTTCGTCCGCCCGAGGACGTGTGACTCCCAGAGCTGGTCCTTGTTGCCTCCACGGGCTTCCCTCACCATGACATCGAAGGGACGGTCCAGCCCCCAGGCGTCGATGCCGATCAGGCGCACACCTGAGTCGACCAGGAACTCAGTTGCGTCACGCCGCAGCCCGGGGTGCATCTGATCGTAGCCGGGTTCTTCGAAGCGCCGGTCGGTTCCGGTCATCACGAGGACGATGTCGTACGGCTTGAGCGAGTATTGCAATCTCTTCAACTCGGCTTCGACGTCAGCCCGGTGAATGCTTTCCCCCGCTTTCTTGTGTCGCATGTCGAGACGCACCCCGTCGCCGATGCACCACCGGAGCGGAACGCCGTCGATGGTGATCGGCGCGCCCTTCGGCGGACCGTAGTGGATGGGCGCATCGACGTGGGTGCCGGAATGGGTGGCCAGGGTCACCACCTCGGTGTTCATGGCCTGGCCGTCCGGCCAGTACTCCGCACCGAGCCCCCAGCGCCGCTCGCTCCTCTCGACCCCGAGACTCCCGTGGACGTACTCGATGCGATGTGGGTTCGGCTCGAACGCGGTCGTCCGGTTGCTCAAACGCTGTGAGAGGTCGTAGACCTCGAACTCCCTGCCTGCGGTGAAGACGGTTTCCAACCCGATCCTCCTCTGGTGACGACGTGGCCTCAGCGAGCCGCGGTCGCTCGAGCATAGACCGTCTCGAAGGCGGCACGACCCGCGCTCACGACCTCGAACGGTGGCCACCGCCACATCGAGTTCTCGACCACCTGCCCGAAGGTGCCGTCGTCGGAGAAGATCTCGAGTTCGTACCAGGAGTCGTAGCCGGCCGCATCCACGGCGCGGATGATCGCTTCCAGTGGCAGGATGCCGGTTCCGGGAAGAGCACGGTCGAACCGGGTTCGGGAGGGGTCGGCCCGGTCACAGACCTGGATGCCGACGATGTGGTCGAGGTGCTCGACGATCTCCTGCAACGGCTCGTCGGCGCTGTGCCAGGTGTCGAGCAGGATGCCGATGTTCTCGGCGCCGACGTCTTCGATCACCTCGCGTGCCTGCCGGATCGTGGCCACCAGGCTGCCCGCCGGACCCGGGCTGATCACCTCGAGGGCGAGCTCGACGCCGACCTCCTCGGCCACCCGGCTGGCGCGCTTGAAGGCGCTCACGACCATGGACCGGGATTCCGCGCCCGCCAGAGGGGCTCCGGCCAGGATGCATACGGCCTCCGGGCGGTAGACGGCGAAGCGTCGGATCGACTCGCAGAGCATGTCCAATCGCCGGGCGGGATCCCTGGGCTCGGAGAACAGGCCGTTACCGGGGAAGATCCCCGGCGTCAGCGGCCAGCAATACGTCACCGCCAGGCCAGCCTCTCGCAGCCGATCGGACCTTTCCACGTCGCTGCCATCGCGGAGCTTGTACTCCCAGAGGCCGATCCCGGCGATGCCTGCGCCGGTGTAGTTCGCCACGTCCTCCTCGAAGGAGGAGTGGTAGGTGGTCGCGGCGCTGACGGCGAACCTGGGGCGGGCTTTCATGGCATGGCTCATGACCACCGTTCCTCCCTGATCTGGATGCCGCCGCACGTCGGGAGGGGCTGCTCGAGGCCCACCGACCGAGCCGCCCGAAGGCCCATGGCCGGGCCCGTCAGGTCCACGTCCGCTTGCGAGTGCGCAACGAGCGGCAACGGCTCCATGGGTCTCTCACCTTCAGGTCCTTCCGGCCACTCCGGCGGTTACGGGAAGGGCTCATGGGAGCCACTCATCGGTTGACCCGGGCAAGCACCTTGATTTCGTGGCTCGGCTGCGCGAGCACGGCGAAACCCTTCTCAACGATCTGATCGCGCTCGATGCGGGCGGTGACGATCCGGTCCACCGGCAGGAGCCCGGCTCTCACCATGCCCACCGTCCTCTCCCATACCTCACGGTGGTAGCCGATCGAGCCGACGACGGTCAGATCCTCCCGGGTCACCCTTCGAAGATCCACCGGGTTGGAACCGGGATGCACGGCAGGAATGCCGATCGTTCCGCCCGTTCGCACCGCCTGAACGCAGGCCGCCACCGCCTGCGGCTTGCCCGCGCAGTCCATGGCGACGTCGACGCCCCAGCCTCCCGTCCGGTCACGAAGGAACCGGGCGATGCGGGCGGGTTCGTCCTCGGGGACGACCTCGGCACCCAGGGCGGCGGCGTGCTCAGCGCGCTTCGAGTTCGGATCGAGGACGTAGATTGAGGTCGCGCCCACGGCCCGGGCGGCCATGACGGTCAGGGCTCCGATCGCCCCGGCGCCGGCGACGAAGACGGAGTCCCCGGGACCGACCCCGGCCCGCACCACGGCGTTCATCGCCACCGCCGCCGGTTCGACGACCGCCCCGGCCAGGGTCGAGATCCCGTCCAGCGGCGTCAACTGGTAGGACTCGACCAGGGCCAGATCCCCGAAGCCGCCCCACGGGGAGCTGAGCCCCGTCCAGGCCTTGAGCTGACAGTGCGGGTGCCGGCCCGCCAGGCAGGCGGCGCACCCTCCGCAGTACTGCAAGGGCATGACCACGACCTCGTCCCCGGCCGCGACGTGGTGCACTTTCGAGCCCACGGCGACGACGCGGGCGGAGAACTCGTGGCCGAGGATCAGGGGGATGCAGGCGCCCGTGAGGGGGTGGGGGGCGGCGGCCGCGCTGCCGCCGTGCCCGGTGAACTCCTTGACGTCCGTCCCGCAGAGCCCGCTCCAGAGCGGCGCGACCACGGCCTGATCCGGCCCGGGGTCGGGCGGATCATCGACCTCGTCGATCCTGACGTCGGCTGGGCCGTGCAAGCGAGCTGCCCTCATTGCCATTCCTCCGCGAGATCGGCCGTTGACGGAACAGCGCATATAGACTATAGTCGATATTCAACCATGACGGGGAACTCCCGGACCAAGCTGCCGACCCTGGTGGAGCATGCCGCTCGGGCCTTCCGGGAGATGATCTTCTCGGGCGAGCTCAAGCCAGGTGAGAGGATCTACCCCGACTCCGCGGCCGAGCGGCTGGGTATGAGTTCGATTCCGGTACGCGAGGCCCTCCGCAGTCTCGCCTCAGCTGGGTTGGTGGAGGCCGCCCCCCGCCGCGGATTCCGTGTCCGCCCCGCCGACCGCGAGGACCTGCTCGAGACCTACGAGCTGCGCATGCTCCTCGATCCCTATGCGGCCAGCCTCGCCGTTCCGCGGATGGATGGAGTCGCCGTCGCCCACATGAACCAGGCGCTGCAGCAGCTCGAGCAGACCCTGCGCTCCGGTGACATGCAGGTCTACGATCGTGACCATCGCGCCTTTCACTTCTCGATCTACGAGCACTGTGGCTCGACCTGGCTGCTGAGGTTCATGGGCATGCTCTGGGAAAACAGCCAGCGGTACCAGCGGATGTCGGCTGCGTTCCGAGGCACGACCGCGGACCGGGTCGCCGAGCATCGAGCCATCGCCGAGGCCTGCGAGGCCGGTGACGCTCGCGAGACGGCTCGTCTGGTTCGCCGGCACCTGAGCCGAACCAGGGAAATCGTGCTGCGGGAGCTCGACAGAGCGACGAGCGTGAACCGATGACCGGGCCGAGGCCGGTTTCACCGCTGGTCGCAGCTCGCATCGCGTCGCGCACGGATGGAGAGGGGGCCTGGATCGGCTCTGGTGTGCATACGAGCGGTGGCATCTCATCAGGCCATCCTGGGCGTGGGAGCGAACGAGACCGCAGAGAGGCGAGAAGATGAGCGTCTGATTCGTCATCGACGAACCGATCACCGAAAGAAAGGAGGGAGCAGATGGAAGTTTCCGCGTATTCTCGGGAAACGGTGGCCCCGTCGTCGCTACGACGAGTGATGATCGGTGCGGTCATCGGCGGGATCATCGAATGGTATGACTACTTCATCTACGCCAGTGCCACCGCTCTCGTGTTTCGAACGCTGTTCTTCCCCACCATCGACCCGGTTGCGGGGATCATCGCCTCCTTCGCCACGTTCGCCGTGGGCCAGCTCGTACGCCCGGTCGGCGCCATCATCCTCGGTAACCTCGGCGATCGCATCGGACGCAAGCCGATCCTGGTCGTGACGTTCACGCTGATGGGAGCCGCCACCTTCGCCATCGGCCTGCTGCCGCCTTACGGGGCGGTGGGGATCCTGGCCCCGATCTTGCTCGTCGTCTGCCGCCTGTTCCAGGGTTTCGGCACCGGTGCCGAGTTCGCCGGCGTCTCCATCATGCTGACCGAGTACGCGCCGGGCGGACGGCGTGGCCTGTTCGGTTGTACCGGGGCCATCGGAAGCTCCACGGGGCTCACCCTGGGGACCGGTACCTTCCTCGCCCTGCAAGCCCTGCCGCACGATCAGCTGCTGGCCTGGGGCTGGCGGCTTCCGTTCCTCGCCAGCGCCGTCCTGGTGGCCATCGGGCTCTACATAAGGACGCGCAT
>DASRBU010000041.1:0-11970 GCA_035653475.1 Candidatus Dormiibacterota bacterium
TGTAGTCGTTCCAGGTCTTGAGCTTGTCCAGGCTGAAGCCGTACTGCTGGACGAGATCGGTGCGGACGATGGGCATGATGGCGATGTAGAAGTCGACCCAGCCCAGCCAGCGGCCGTTGACGTAGGCGACCTTCTTGGCGATCGGCTCGACCGGCCCCAGCTTCTTCTCCGCGTACTCGACCACGTCGCTCATGTCGACCAGATCCTTCTCGTACAGGTAGGTCAGGATCTGGGCGTTCATCTCGATCATGTCGTGGCCGGCCTGGGCCGCGGCCTCGGCCGCGATTCGAGTGGGCAGGTCGTAGTTGTTGATGTGGTCGACGGAGGCGGCGATCTTGTTCCGCTGACCCCAATCCTTGACGAAGCCGTCGAGCCAGGTGTCGTAGGCGGGGATGAAGTGGCTCCACTGGAGAATACGGAGCGACTTGTTGCCGGTGCCGGTGGTCGTCGGCTGCGAGACCCCGGCCGGGGCACACGCGGCGGCGGCCGCACCCAGGCCGACGGTCGCGGCCCCCTTCAGCAGCTCACGCCGCGATATGGTCCGGTTCCACAGGGTCATCGTCCATCTTCCTCCTCTTTCTCTCTCGCGTTCGACCGGAGGTCCCAGCTAATCATCGGAGGTCGGCCCCTCGAGGGCAAGTGGGCCGGCCGGCGTCGAGCGGCCGTCGAGGCTCCGCCGGCGCCCGAGGCCGGTGCCCGCGCGGGTCGGCCGGCGGACGCGGGACCCGAGGTCGAGGAGCGGCGTCGGGAGCAAGGAGAGAGCAGGGAAGAGGCCCGACCGGACCGGGACCGCCTCGGCCGGAGGGAAGACCCCGCCCGACGGCCCCGGCCAGGCGGCCAGAGCACGAGCCCACCCGTGGCCGGGAGCCCGAGGCCGGCGACGGAGAGCCGGGTCCCGCTCGCCCGCACCCATCCCCCTCACCCCCGCTCCCACCCTCCGCCACTCCCTCCTCCCGAGTTCGAAGGCCCGGCCTGGCGGCGCTCGCCGCCGGTGAGGACGGGCTGTGGCCAATAGCTATCAAAAATTTACCGACCGGCCATCAAACCGCTATCTTGGTTCAAAGCCGAGGAGGCAACCCCGGCCGGCGCCGGTGGGGAGGCGACGGTCCCGGCCCGGCACTGGCCGGCCACGGTCGTGGGACAGGTGGGAGAGGAGAGGATGGCGACGGGCGCGGTGATCGACGTTCGGCAGGAGCTCGATCGGTCTCCGGTGCGGCCCTTCCACTGGCTGCTGGTGATCCTGGTGGGAGTGGCCACGCTCTTCGACGGCTACGACACGGTGAACCCGGCCTACGTGATCCACTACGTGGCCAGGCCCTGGCACCTGGCGCCGGCCAACGCCGGCTTCCTGGTCTCGGCCGGGTTGATCGGGTTCGCGATCGGGTCGGTGTTCCACGGCGTCATCGCGGATCGGGTGGGGAGACGACCGACCATGATCGGCGGCCTGCTCATCGGCGGCGTCTTCAGCCTCCTCACCGCCGCCCTGGCCAACTCCTTCGCTTCCTTCGTCGTCCTCCGCATCCTCACCGGCGTCGGCCTGGGGGTGATCCTTCCCCTGGGCGTGGCCTACCTGAACGAGTACCTCAACGCCTCCTGGCGGAACCTGGTCATCTCCGTGGGCAGCCCGGGCTTCATGGTCGGAGCGGTGCTGGCCTCCGTCCTGGGCATCTTCCTCACCCCGGTCTGGGGCTGGCAGTCCCTGTACTGGATGGGGGCGGCGGGCATCGTGATCGCCGGCGTGTTCGTGCTCGTGTTCCCGGAGTCGGCCGAGTACCTGGTGCGGCAGGGGCGCTCGGCCGAGATCGCGCGGCTGCTGACCCGGCTCCACCCCGAGCGGGGGGCGCGGTACGCGACCGCGACCTTCACCACCTCGGGCCGCATCGCCGAACGGGGAGCCTGGCGGGAGTGGATCGAGACCCTGAGCCCCCGCTACCTGCGCACCACCCTCGCTCTCTGGGTGACGGCCTTCTTCGTCCTCTTCTGCATCTACGGGCTCCAGGGCTGGACGCCGACGTTGATGATCGAGCGCAGGGCGAGCTTCGCCACCGGGTTCGCCTTCGGGGCCATCCTCCAGGGCTTCGGCATCCTGGGCGGCTGGGCGGCGGGCTACGTCGCCGACCGCCTGATCGGCCAGCGGCTGACCATCGCCCTCTTCAGCGGGCTGGGCGCGCTGGCCGCGGTGCTGGTGGGCCTGGTCCACCTGATCGGCGTCGACGTGGCCGGGGTGGCGGCGCTCGGGTTCTTCATCATCGGGGCGCAGAGCATCCTCAACAACTTCTGCGCCATGAGCTACCCGGTCCAGGTGCGCGCCGCCGGTGAGGGCTTCATGCTCGGGCTGGGCCGGATCGGCGGCCTGCTCGGCCCCTACATCGGTGGGGTGGCCCTCGGCGCCTTCCGGGCCACCGACGCCCTGTTCATCACGGTGGCGATCGCGGCGGGGCTGGCGGTGATCGCGATCCTGGGGACCAGAGCCGCGAGAGCGGCCGCCTACGTCCCGGCGGAGGCGTAGCGGGCCGAAGCCCGGTGGAGCGCCATCAGGTCGTGGTCGTGGGCGGCGGACCCGTCGGCCTGGCGCTGGCCGTCGACCTCGGCCGGCGGGGCATCGACTGCGCCGTGGTCGAGCGACGCCGTCACCCGAGCCACATCCCCAAGGGCCAGAACCTCACCCAGCGCAGCCTGGAGCACTTCTATTTCTGGGGCTGCGTCGACGAGCTGCGGGCCGCGCGCCTGCTCCCCCGCGGCTATCCCATCGGCAGCCTCACCGCCTACGGGAGCCTGATGAGCCTGTACTGGTACGCGCCGCCCGGGCGCGAGGTCGTCCAGCCGTACTACTTCCAGGAGAACGAGCGGTTGCCCCAGTACCTCACCGAGACCGTCCTCCGCAACCGCCTCCGTGAGCTCGACGCCGTCACCGGTCTGTTCGGGTGGACCGCCGTGGCCCTGGAGCAGGACGACCGGGAGGTGTGCGTCACGCTCCTCCGGGACGACGATCGCACCCGGCACCGGGTGCTGACGGCCGACTACTTGGTGGGATGCGACGGCGCCCGCTCATGGGTCCGGGAACGGGCGGGCATCGCCTGCCACGGCCGCGATCTCCTCCGGCGCATGGTGCTGGCCGTGTTCCGCTCTCGCCAGCTGCACGAGGCGCTGCGGCGCTTCCCCGAGCGCACCACCTATCGCGTCCTGCGGCCGGAGCTGGAGGGCTACTGGCAGTTCTTCGGCAGGGTCGACGTGGGCGAGGGCTGGTTCTTCCACGCCCCGGTGCCGGACGACGTGCCGGCGACGGACCTCGACCTCCACGGCCTGCTCGAGCGCGCGGCCGGCACCTCCTTCGCCTGCGCCTTCGAGCACGTCGGCTTCTGGGAGCTGCGGATCGCGGTCGCCGACCGCTACCGGCGCGATCGCATCCTCGTCGCCGGCGACGCCTGCCACAGCCACCCGCCCTACGGCGGCTTCGGCCTGAACACGGGCCTGGAGGACGCGGCCAACCTGAGCTGGAAGCTGGCGGCCGTCCTCCAGGGCTGGGGGGGCGAGGCCCTGCTGGACTCCTACCAGGCAGAGCGCCGGCCAATCGCGCTCGAGACCACGGCCGAGATCGCGGCCGAGATCGAACGGGACCGGGCCTTCCTGGAGCGCTACCGCCCGGATCGGGACCGGGACGAGTTCGAGCGGGCCTGGACGGCCCTGGCCGCCAGGTCGCGAGAGCGCGTGGAGTCGTACGAGCCGCACTACGAGGGATCGCCGGTGGTGGCCGGGATCGGAGGCTCCGGTCCCGCGGTCCACGGCCACCACTCACCGAGCGCCCGCCCCGGGCACCACCTGACCCCCCAGCCCCTCTCCTCGGGCCGGAACGTGTACGAGGAGCTGGGCAGCGGCTTCACCCTGCTCGCCTTCGGCGTGGAGGAGCGGGCGGTGCGACCGTTCCAGGCGGCGGCGGAGGCCCTCCACGTCCCGCTCCGGGTGCTACGGGACAGCTACCGGGCGGGGCGGCGATCCTACGGTTCTCGCTTGATCCTGGTCCGCCCCGACCAGCACGTGGCCTGGGTCGGCGACCGGCCCCCGCCCGATGCCGGGGCGGTGATCCGGAAGGTGGTCGGCCTGGGCTGAGGTCTTCGACCGCCGACACCGCCGATGTCGTCGTTCACGTGCTCGACCATCGATGCTGGTCACCCCCTCCCAGGATGCTCCCTGGGCCTGCTGGTACCGCACCCGTACGTACCAGGGGCCCACCGTCCGGCAGGAACGGGTGTCCCTCGACGGATGGGGGCGACCACGCGAGACGAGCCGGAGCGCCGGGGTGAGGTCTCCCTCGCTCTCCCCGCGCTTCGCCGACCGGTTCGCCCGGCGGGAATCCCACCAGCAGGCGGCCAGGTCCCTGCGGGGCCTGCTCGCCCCGGTGGAGCGCGAGAAGGGCTGGGAGGTGGCCGAGACGGTAGGGGATGCCACCCCGGACCGCGGGCAGCGGCTGCTCTTCCGAGTCGACTGGGAGGTCGATGCTGCCCGGGAGCGGGCCGCCGCGGGGCCGGCGTGGGATCGCTGACCGGCACCTGGCCGCCAGGCTGGGGGCGGGCCGACCCACCGAGACGCTTCGGGTTCGCTGGGGGCGCATGGTCGCCGGTAGCGGCGGATCATCGGCGAGCTGTCACTGCTCGTGGCGTGGTTGGGACGTGAGCCATGGCGAGCCCGGCCACGGCCCACGTCGATCCCTGGACCGAGCAGGACCTGCTCGCCCTGCCCGAGGATGGGCAGCGCCATGAGCTGGTGGAAGGGCGACTGCTGGCGAGCCCGCCACCGTCGGGGCCGCACCAGGTGCTGGCGCTGCGGCTGGCCCGGCTGCTGGACGACGCCGTCCCGCCGGCGCTGCCGACGGTGGAGGGGCTGGGGGTGCGGGTGCCGGGAGGCAGCGTCCTGGTCCCGGACCTCCTGGTGGCCGAGCAGGAGGCGGTGCTACAGGATCGCTCCGGCATCCCCGCCCCGGGCGCGATCCGACTGGTGGTGGAGATCGTCTCCCCCGCCTCGGCGACCGTGGACCGGCTGACCAAGCCGGCGCTCTACGCCCGGGCGGGGATCGCCCACCTCTGGCGGGTGGAGCCGAGGAGGGGTCGGTCGTCGTCCTCCGGCTGGGCGAGGGCGGGGAGTACGCGCTCCGAGGGGTGGCCCGGAGGGGCGGCCCGTTGCCGCTGGACACCCCCTTCCCGCTCCGCCTCGACCCGGCGGCGCTGGACCTCTGACCGGACGCCGAGCTCGGCCCCCCCTCCCGTGCGGGACATCGGCAGGCGCCGTGTCTTTGCCGCGAGAGAGGATCGTGGTCCAGGGTCCCGAGCCGGTCGCCGGCCGCCGTCCTGCGTGAGGCCCGCTTCGTGGGCACGACGCGGGACGTCCCCTGACACCCGAAGGAGGATGTCGACGGCTCGGGCCCACCCGGCAGCCCCCTCCCGCATGGATGACCCCCTGTGCTATCAGTTGGGGCGCCGAGGTGGCCTGACCGGCGGATGCGCGCGGGCCCGAGGCGCCGGCGGGGACGGGCAAGACGGCCTTCCTGGCCGACCTGGTCAAGCGCCGGGGACGGGTGCACCACTTCGTCGAGCTGGCGCCCGACGCCGTCGCGGCCAGACGGAGCCTCGCGGCCCAGGTCGTCCGGGCCTACGAGCTGGGCCTCCAGGCCGCGGCGGCGGTGCCGTTCGAGGCCGCCTCCCGCCCCGACCACCTGGAGCGGCTGCTGCGGGAGGCGGCGGGGCGGCTGAGGCCAGGGGAGCAGCTGGTGGTCGCCGTGGACGGCCTCGACGAGGCCGTGCCGTCGGGATCGGGGAACGTGCTCGGCCTGCCCCGGCACCTGCCGGCGGGGGTCTTCCTGGTCCTCAGCCGGCGGCCGCTCCCGGTGCGGCTGGAGATCGACGGCCCTCGGGAGGTGGCGCGCGTCGACCCGGAGGCGGCCGAGGGCCAGGGAGACCTACGACGGTTCCTGGCCCGGGCCTTCCGGGAAGAGCGGATCGCGGCGGCCGGGGCCGAGCCTCCGGTCACGGGGCCAGAGCTCGTCGACCTCCTGGTCGAGCGAAGCCGGGGGCGCTGGCTCTACGTCCGCCACGTGCTGGACGAGATCGAGCGGACGGGGCGGATGGAGATCCGGGACCTGCCCCGGGGGCTGTGGCGTTACTACGCCTGGTTCTGGGGCCGCTGGCGGGAGGAGCGGGGACAGGGGGAGTGGAGGCAGGACCTCCGACTGCTCTCGACCCTGGCCGCGGTGCGGGAGGAGGTCTCCCTCGATCTCCTGCTCACCCTGTCGGGTCTGGAGGGGCAGCGGGAGCTGGTGGAGCGGCGGCTGCGGCAGGAGTGGCGGTCGTTCCTCGCGGTGTCGGGGGATTCGAGACGGTACCGGCTCTCCCACGCCAGCCTGCGGGAGTTCCTCTGCGGCCGGGGCGAGGAGGAGCCCCTGCCCCAGGAGCGGGATCTCGTCCGCGAGCTGGCCGAGGCGGTCGATACCGCCCATGACCGCATCGCCGACCGCTACCTCGAGGGCTGGGGCGGCTTGGAACGGGGCTTGCCGCACCTGGCCGCTGACCCGGAGGCGGGGAGACTGGACGGCGGATACGGCCTACGCTGCCTGCCCGCCCATCTCGAGGCCCGCGGGCGGTGGGAAGACCTGCACCGCTTGCTGGCCACAGAGCACGAGGCCGGACCCCGCCGGCGCGCGGTGAATACCTGGTACGCGGCCCACGAGCGGATCGGTGACCAGGGAGCGTACCTGACCCACCTCGGTGCCGCCAGCCGTCTGGCGGCGGCCCGGGCCGGCGCCTCCGCGGAGGAGAGAGGCCAGGGGCTGGGTCGGGAGCTCCGCTACCTCCTCATCAGGGCCAGCCTCGTCTCATCGCCGGCCGACCCCCGGTCGAGCTGCTGGAGGGGCTGCTGACCGAGGGCATCTGGCGGCCGGTCCAGGCCCTGGCCCACGTCAGGGCGATCCCGGAACCGCTCGGTCGGGTGAGGGCCTACGTGGCGGTGGCCGATCACCGCGAGGGGGCCGAGCGGCATCGGCTCCTCGCCGAGGCGCTGGGGGTGGCGAGGACGATCGAGGAGGTGTCGAACCGGGCCGGGGCGCTGGCGGCGCTGGTGCCCCACCTCCACCCGGGAGAGCGGGCGGAGGTCCTCGCCGAGGCCCTGGGGGCGGCACGGGCGACCAGGGAGGGGTGGGCTCGGGCCCAGGCGCTGGCGGCGCTGGTGCCCTATCTGCCCCCGGAGCGACGGGCGGAGATCCTCAACGAGACGCTGGGAGTGGCGCGGGCGACCGAAGGTGGACGGTTTCGGGTCGAGGCCCTGGTGGCGGTGGCGCCACACCTGCCCCCGGCGAAACGGCCCGAGGTCGTCGAGGAGACGCTGAGGGCGGCGCGGACGATGGAGAACGAGTGGGAGCGGACCGAGGTGCTGGCGGCGCTGGCGCCACACCTGCCTCCGGGGAGGCGGGCTGAGCTCCTGGAGGAGGCGCTGGGGGTGGCACGGACGGTCGAGGAGGACTGGGTGCGGGCCTGGGCGCTGACGACGGTGGCCCGTACCCAGGTGGCCCTCGGCCAGGACCCGGACCGGGTCGTGGAGACGCTGGAAGGTGTTGGCCGCGTAGCGGTTCTCGAGGTGCTCGTGGCCATGGCCGATGGCCTCCTGGCGCTCGGAGGTGACCCTGCCGTCCAGGAGTGCGCTCACGCCGTCGTGGACGTGGGCCGGTGGTGGCCGTGATACCGCGGCCCTCCCCAGCGGGTCGGGTCCGGCCCACGGTCGGGATGGCCGGGCGGGCGCCCGCGGGTCGTCGCCACCGACGGACGTCCGGGGACGGTGGCGGGCGCCGACGCTGGACCGTCCCTCGAACGCTCGATCGTGGGGCGCATCCCGGCCAGGGCCAGCCCGAGCCCACCGGCCACCTCCGCCATCCGGATCGGCACCATCCCCGCACCCGCGCCCAGCGCACCGGGATCCACGAGCGACGATCGGACCCGGCCGGTGCCAGATCCCCTGGTCCACTGGCCCGGTCCTGCCCTCTCGGGTCGCTCGGAGCCGCGGTCGCGCCTGAAGCCGAGACGGCCGGGGCCGGCGGACGCTGGGGAGAGACCGCCTCAGCCCGGCGGCTTCGGCTTTCGGCTTCGGCCCGAGCTCAACGCCTCCGATACCGCAACCGCGGTGGTGGCTCACGAGCTGTCGTGCCTGCCTTGGAGCGCGCTGGGAGTGGCTGCGCCGGGCTCGCCAGCGCTCGGCTCGCCTCCACCACGACCACACCAGGCGCCGGCGAGCGCGCGGGCAGCGGTAGCGCCAGCAGCCGGCGCCCCTCGGGCACCCCTGGCCAGGCCCGAGGGACAGCCCCTTCTTGCGCCTCGGCCTGGCTTGGGACCGAGGCCGGCCGGGCGTGGGCCAGCATCGACCGGGTGAGATGGCGGTACCAGCTCGGCCAGTACCGGACCTCGTCCTGGTCCAGCCCGGTCTCCCCCTTCCGCCTCTTGTGAGACGCTGCTCCGCCACGGAGCGCGTCGCGGCCACCCTCGCCAGGTCCTGGGGCGAGACCTCGGTCGGGGCCAGGGAGGAAGCGAGGTCGTCGGGATCGCTGAAGGAGCGACGGGCGAGGAGGGTCCCCCCAGGAAGCTGGTCTCGTCCAGGACTCCATCCCCTCCGGGTCGCCGAAGGTCTCGCCCCCGAAGGCCTGCAGACGCTCCCGGGCGGCAGCGCTCCAGGTCGTCTGGCGTGGTCACCTCATCCGTCGAGGGGCACTCACCCCGCCGGGACGGTAGGTCCCTGGCGGGTACGGTTGCCGTATCAGGCCCGGCGCACGACCTGGTACAGGCCCGGCTCGAGCCCCACCGCCTCCCCGGCCGCCTCGACCCGCCCCGGACCGCCGAGGCGGAGGTAGGTCCCGCAGCCGGCGGTCTCGATCAGCTCGGCGTCCTCGGCGGCGACCCAGCAACCCTCGCCCGCCTCTTCCTGGCCGCCCAGGGCGAGGCGACCGCCCTCGGCGGCGAGGCGGCGCCCGGCCACGCCCTGGTCGCCCGCCGGGATCAGCAGCCACCGTCCCAACCTGATCACGGCCCAAGCTCCTCCAACCATCCAGTTTGACCGAACCGGCGCCGGCGGGGACGATCGCATCGCCGTGGCCGCGAGCGGGCACGACGGGGCGGTGTCTGGCCTATCGTGAGGAGGGTGCCGGACGCCGCCGGAGCCGGCCCGTCGAGGGATCGGCGCCCGGCCCGGAGGGCGATGGATGAAGGACGGGAGCGACGGAGATGACGATCGAGGCATCGACGACCACCGGGTCCCGACCCATGACGGGCGCGGAGTACCTGGAGAGCCTCCGCGACGGCCGTGAGGTCTGGGTCTACGGGGAGCGAGTCAGGGACGTGACCGCCCACCCCGCCTACCGGAACACGGCGCGCATGATCGCCCGGCTGTACGACGCCCTCCACGATCCCCAGCGTCAGCCGCGCCTGGTGGCCGAGACCGACACCGGCAGCGGGGGCTTCACCCATCGCTTCTTCCGCACCTCGCGCAGCGCGCAGGAGCTGGTCGAGGCCCGCGACGCCATCGCCGAGTGGGCCCGCATGACCTACGGCTGGCTGGGGCGGAGCCCGGACTACAAGGCGGCCTTCCTGGGCACGCTCGGCGCCAACGCGGCCTTCTACGCCCCCTACGAGGAGAACGCCCGGCGCTGGTACCGGCGGGCGCAGGAGCAGGTCCAGTTCTGGAACCACGCCATCATCAACCCGCCGGTCGACCGCCAGCGCGGCCCGGACGAGGTCCGCGACGTCTACGTCCACGTCGAGGAGGAGACCGACGCCGGGCTGGTGGTGAGCGGGGCGAAGGTGGTGGCCACCGGGTCCGCGCTCACCCACGTCAACTTCATCGCCCACTACGGCCCCCTGCCCATCAAGACCCGGGAGTTCGCGCTCTGCTTCGCGCTGCCGGTCGACGCCCGCGGCGTCAAGCTGATCTGCCGTCCCTCCTACGAGCTGACGGCCGAGGTCGTGGGCAGCCCCTTCGACTACCCGCTCTCCAGCCGGCTGGACGAGAACGACGCCGTCTTCATCCTGGACCGGGTGCTGGTGCCCTGGGAGAACGTCTTCATCTACGGGGACGTCGAGAAGATCAACGGCTTCTTCCCGGCCTCGGGCTTCATCCCCCGCTTCACCTTCCACGGCTGCACGCGTCTGGCGGTCAAGCTGGATTTCATCGCCGGGCTGCTGCTCAAGGCCGTGGAGGCCACCGGGGCCAAGGACTTCCGCGGCGTGCAGGCGCGGATCGGCGAGGTGCTGGCCTGGCGCAACCTCTTCTGGGCGCTGACCGAGGCCATGGCCAGGACCCCCGAGCCGTGGGTGGGCGAGGCGGTGCTCCCCAACACCGACTACGGGCTCGTCTACCGGGTCTTCTCGACCGTCGCCTACCCCCGGATCAAGGAGATCGTCCAGCTCGACCTGGGCAGCGCCCTCATCTACCTCAACTCCCACGCCCGCGACTTCGCCAACCCCGAGCTGCGCCCGTACCTGGAGCGCTACGTGCGCGGCTCCAACGGCTACGGGGCGGTGGATCGGATCAAGCTCATGAAGCTGCTCTGGGATGCGGTCGGGACCGAGTTCGGAGGCCGCCACGAGCTCTACGAGCGCAACTACTCCGGCAACCACGAGAACATCCGCCTCGAGGTCCTCCTGCAGGCCATGGCCACCGGCGACGCCGACCGTTTCAAGGGCTTCGCCGAGCAGTGCCTGGCCGAGTACGACCTCGAGGGGTGGACGGTGCCTGACCTCATCAACCCCGAGGACGTGAACGTGGTCGCGAAGGGCTTCCAGCGCTGACCGGCCCCGGCGCCCGGCTCAGGCCATGGCCGTCACCCCTGCCGGTCGGGGCAGCCCGGCCAGCCGGCGGCGCAGCTCCTCGACCTCGCCCGGGGCGAGGGGGCGCAGCGGCCGGCTCAGGGTGGCATGGTCGATCACCCCCCAGAGACGGAGCACGTGCTTCATCGTCCCCAACGAGGCGGCGTTGCCCGAGCCGCCGCCGGCGACCAGCTTCAGGTCCTCGAACCGGATGGCCAGCTCCTGGGCGGCGGCGGCCGCGGCCGGGTCGCCTCGCCGCACGGCCTCGTACACGGCCACGCAAGCGCTCGGGGCCACGTTGGAGACGGCGGGCACCGCCCCCGCCGCGCCGATCACCAGGCCGGCGTCGATCAGGATCCGGGAGCCGAGGAAGCAGCGGAAGCGCTCCGCCAGCCCCTCGCCCCGCAGGGCCAGGACCAGGGACCGGAACCACTCGAGGTCGTTCTGGCTGTCCTTGATCCCGGCGCAGACGCCCTCCCGGGCCAGAGTCAGGACGGCGTCCAGGGTCATCCGCACCTTGACCGTCTGGGGGATGTTGTAGGCCAGCAGGGGCAGCTCCGGGTGGGCCTCCTTCAGGGCCCGGAAGTGGGCCACGGTCTCGTCCATGGTGTGGGGGAAGTAGTGGGGCGGGGTCGAGGCCAGCCCGTCCGCCCCTGCCTCGGCGGCGTGCCGCGCGTGCCGGAGCGCCAGGGCGGTCGAGCTGTCGCCCACGTTCGCCACCACCGGCACCCGGCCCGCCGCCTGCTCGACCGCGATCGCCACCGCCCGGGCCCGCTCCGTCTCGGGGAGGCAGGGGAACTCGCCGGTCGTGCCCATGACCCAGAGGCCGTGGACCCCGGCCTCGATCAGGAAGTCCACCAGGCGCCGCAGCGAGGGCTCGTCGACGGTCTCCTCCGGGGTCAGCGGCGTCAGCGTGGGGGTGAAGATTCCGTGCAGTCGGCTCAGCTCCATGTCCGCACTCTAAGCCGTTGCGAGTCAGTGGTCATGAGTGACCACCCGACCCACAGCCACCAGTTGCCCGGTGGCGGGGTACCCCACGAAGCCAGCTTCGTGGGGACCCCTGGCGGTCCCGGTCGTACCCGCTCGCGCGGCGCCGGGTTCCTGCTTTGCACCCCGCGAAGCAGGCTTCGCGGGGACC
>DASRBU010000042.1:0-3416 GCA_035653475.1 Candidatus Dormiibacterota bacterium
ATTGGTTTCAATCCCCTACTTCGCGGGGCGGCCTCTGCAACCTGAGGGGCTGGTGCGGATTTTGATGGGGTGTCAAGTTTCAATCCCCTACTTCGCGGGGCGGCCTCTGCAACTCCCCATAGCTCTTACCGGAGCTCCCTCCGATCACCTCGTTTCAATCCCCTACTTCGCGGGGCGGCCTCTGCAACTTGGAAAGAGGTGCTCCACCCGCAGCAGAGATCCCTCGTTTCAATCCCCTACTTCGCGGGGCGGCCTCTGCAACTAGAGCTCCGAGCCCGGGGCGTCTCCTGGATGACCGAGTTTCAATCCCCTACTTCGCGGGGCGGCCTCTGCAACCGCCATTCTGAACTCGGGTACCCCTCCCTGGCAAGCCCCCCTGAGGCCGTTGTCGTCGTTTCGTCGTCGGCCTCGAATTGGGAGGGGGGTGGTCAACCCCCCCTGGTTTGGGGCGGTTTCGAGGTTGACCACCCTATCGGCGTGCTCCGCTCATGAAATCTGATAGCGTCAACGCAGCTCAGATCGTCAGCATCGCACATCAAAGTGATGAATATCGCTCCATGATGCTGGCAAGTTTCCTCCTGATCGGTGCTCGCTCGGCGGCTGCGCGAACTCGGAGCGACGATGTGAAGACGGGCCGGAGGTTGACCACCCTCCTTGCGCGGTGATGGGATGTCTTCTGTCACCAATGTGATGGTGATTCCTCCTCCAGCGCTGGTCGGACCCGGATCTGGCGGTCGCTCCGGCCCGGCGACGGGAGGCCGACCCCCACGCTCTGCTCACGTCGGCCCGCGGCCCGGCCCGCGCCAGTCGCACCGGGCGTCGATGCTCGGCGGCCGTGCCCGGCCCCTCATCCGGCAGGTGTCCGCCGGGCCGGGCTGAGCCGGTGGCCGGGATCCTGGCGGAGGACGGCATCCATGTCGCGGGGCGGCTGAGCCGGCTCGGAGAGGAAGGTGGTGCCCGAGCCCGAGCCGTTTGCATCTCGACCGGCGAAAGCCGCCCCGCCTGGCGTCGTTGCGGTCCTCGAAGCCCGGGACCCAGTGGAGAGTGGAGCGCGCGACCCAGGTCGCGCACGAGGGCGCTGATGCGGGAGCGGCGCCAGCCGTCCCGTCGACCTCCGGTGGGTCCGAGGCCGGGTCTGGGCCATGGCCTCTGCCGGTCGGCGGCGCTTCCGCCGCCCGGGCTCGTTGACGAGGAACCGCGTCCACGTCGTGGGTGTGCGGCTGGATGGGCGTGGCTCCTGACTCGAGGCCTGGCCGCCGGCACGAGGAGGGCGAGCGACCCACCCCTTGCGGGCGGCGCTGAACGGGCCTGGACGCTCGGGCTCGACCATCGAGCCGATGCCGCTCGTGATCAGGTCGGCCGGACGCGTTCTCCGGCCCGCCGATCCGGCGCCAGGTCGCGCTGGCGGGCGGGTCACGCGGTCGGCGAAGGCCCGGGCGAGCGGTCACCCAGGTGGCTGGCGACTATGGCCTCTGGCTCCAGCCGCTCCTCGGCGCGACGGCGGATCGGTTCCCGAACCCGACGCGGGGCGATGAACGCGGGCCCGGACGGGACGACCCCGTCAGGCCTCAGGGGGTGGGGTCGTCCATGGGGTGCGGGCCTCGGGTGTCGACTGGTTGGCGGAGAGCCTGCCCACCAGCTGCTCCATCTCCCTCGTGGCGAAAATGCTGCTCGTTGACGATCCGAACCTGCTCCGCCATCCGCCGGAAGAGCGCCTCCGCCTTCGCCGGCTCCGGGTCCGGTAGGGACATGAAGTACTCCTGGCCGGGACACCGGCCACTCGGGGTGCCGGCCCAGAGCACCCGCCTGACCGGCCCATCGGCGACAACCCGGGACAGGTTCACTCAAACGTAAGCGGGAGTGGAGCTGAGAATGGCCGTCCTCCGGAGCGCTCAGCCGGCGCGCTCCTCGATGCCCAGCCGCCGGGCCAGGCGCCGGAGTTCACGGTCGCTGCGGTCGAGCCGGTAGAGGATCTGGAGCAGGACCTCGTCCTGGGCCTCGAGGTGACCCATGAGCGCCCGGGTCTCCTCCTCCGCCTTGACCTGCTCCTCATACTCCTGCTGGGCGCGCAGCCGGTCCCGGAGGGCGAGCCGGTTCAGGGCCATGAGGAGGAGCGAGACCCAGAGCATGACCTCGAAGGTGAGGACCAGGTTCAGGAGGAGGAAGGGGTAGGGGTCCCAGTGACGGGTCTCGGCCAGGAGGTTGGCGACCATCCAGCAGGCGATCAGCACCATCTGGACGATGACGAAGGTCCAGCTCCCCACCAGACGCCCGAGGTCCTCCGCGATCCGCTGGGGCGGCGTCAGGCGACGGTCGGCCTCGCGATTGAGGTCCCGCACCGGAGGGTGCTCATGCTGGTGCTTGACCAGCGAGCGGGCGATGTCCTCGATCTCGCGTGCAACTGCCATCGTCGTCGACTTCCTCGAACGGTAAGAGCCGGGATTGGCCCCCCACAGTGAAGTATGCGCAAGTACACGGGGCGGCGGCCGGTTCAGCGGTCGCCGTGGGCGGGCCACGGCCCTTCCACGGCCGTGATCTCCTCCGCCAGCAGTGACCATACCCCGTCCCGGCTCTGCACGGTTCCCTCGACCACGAGCAGCGGCCGCCCCAGGGCCCGGCGGTGCCGCTCGTAGACCTCGGGCCGGACGACCACGTTGACCTGCCCCTCCTCGTCCTCGAGGGTGAGGAAGCGAACCCCGTGCGCCGTGGCCGGCGCCTGCCGGGTGATGACGATGCCTCCCACCCGGAGACGGTGGCCCGGCGGCCGACGTCGTGCTCGCCGGCTCGGGAGCGCCCCCAGCGCCCGCAGGCGCTGCCGGTGGAAGTGGACCGGGTGGCGGCCGGTGGAGAGGCCGAGGACCAGGTGCTCGAGGCGGGCCCGCTCCAGCTCGGATGGCGCCGGCAGCGGCGGCGCCGGGGCGGGCAGCCGGAGCTCGGCCTGGGCCGGCACCCGGCCGCGGAGGCCGCCTCCTCCCCGGCCCTCCCGCCAGCGCCACAGAAGCTCCCGGCGCGGGACGCCGAGGGCCTCGAAGGCGCCGGCCACGATCAGGCTGCGAAGGGCGCGAGGTCCCACCGGCGCCCCCCGCAGGCGCTCCAGGAAGTCCTCGAAGGAGCGGAAGGGGCCGTTGCGGTCACGCTCGGCCACGACGGCTGCGCTCCCCTCCTCGCCCAGGTCGCGCACGTAGCCGAGCCCGATGCGGAGCGTCCGGTGATCGGTGCCGACCGGGGAGCAGCGCTCCCGGGAGGCGTTGACGTCCACCGGCAGCACCCGGAGCCCGTGGCGCTTGGCGTCCTCGACCAGCGCGCTCGGGCGGTAGAAGCCCATGGGCTGGTGGTTCAGGAGACCGCAGTAGTACTCGGCCGGGTAGTGCAGCTTCAGCCAGGCCGTCTCGTAGGTGGTGCGCGCGAAGGCGGCG
>DASRBU010000043.1:0-2488 GCA_035653475.1 Candidatus Dormiibacterota bacterium
CCGCCGCCGTGGTGCCGTGACCGGAGCGGGGATCGCGGCAGGAGCGGGCGAGCTTCGAGGCCGCCTCCAGCAGCCACCAGCGACCGGGCCACAGGCCCCTGCGCAGGTGGACGAGGAGGTCGTGCCCGAACGCGACCAGGGGTGAGGGCCGGGAGACCCCGATGGCGGTGATCCGGTCCGGGTCGATCGGGGCCTGGGCGAACGCGGCCGTCAGGGCGCGGGCCGGAAAGCCCCCATCGTGCTCCACCCGGCTCAGCCGCTCTTCAGCGGCGGCGAAGACCACCTCGTCGTCGCGGAGCAGGCAGACCGAGGCGTCGTGCGTGCTCCCGTTGATCCCCAGCGTCCACATCCGAGATCTCCAGCCATGCGGGGCCGCGCCACTCTCCCCGCCCGCGCCCGGAGCCGGCCCGGAGGCACCGCCTGGGATTCCGACCGGACGCAGACGCCGGCACCGCCGGCGGGCAGCCCGGACATGGTTCCCTCCACGACCGTGGCCCCCGGGTCCAGCCAGACGACCGAGCCGGCCCCGCGACCTCCATGCCCCCTCACCATGGCACGCGGGCCCCGGCCCTGTCCCATCCCGATCTCGACGGCGACCGGTTCCCCCCTCAGGTCCCGGTTCCGAGCGGCGGCCGCCGCCCGGCCCAGGGGCGCGCCGCCTCCAGCTGTGCCGCCAGCCGGAAGAGCGTGGCCTCGTCGCCGAAGCGGCCGGTGAACATCACCCCGATCGGCAGCCCGGACGCGGTCCAGTACAGGGGCACCGACATCGCCGGCTGGCCGGTCACGTTGGCGAGCACGGTGAAGGTGGCGAACGGGGTCGCCCGCAGCAACGGGAAGAGCGGCTCGCCCTCGGGCGCCTCGAAGGCGCCGAGTCGCGCCGGCGGCTCGGCCATGGTCGGGGAGAGCAGCACGTCGAACCCGGTGAAGGCGTCCGCGATCCGCCGGCTGACCTGCTGCAGGAACCCGACCGCGAGCAGGTAGTCACCGGCGGTGCGTTGCCGCCCCATCTCGCTCAGGGCCCGGGTCAGGGGCTCCAGCTGCTCCGGGCCGGGCTCCCGGCCCAGCCGCCGCGCCCACCAGTCCACCAGCGCCGCCTGACCCGCCGACCAGAGCACCAGGAAGGCGTCGGTGATGGCCCCCGCGTCCAGGTCGGCGAAGGAGTGCTCCACGATCTCGTGGCCCAGCGACTCGCAGAGGCGGGCGGCGTCGGTAACGGCGGCGACGCACTCGGGGTCCACCGGCAACCCGGTCGGGGCCTCGGTGGTCACGGCGATGCGCAGACGCCCGGGGTCGAGCTTCACCTCCTCCCCGAAGGGCCGAGCCGGCTCCGGGGCGGAGTAGGGATCGCCCGGCGCCGGCCCCGCCGTCGCGTCCAGGAGGGCGGCGCTGTCCCGGACGCTGCGGGTGAGGGCGTGCTCGCACACCAGCCCGCTCATCACGTCCCCGAGCGCCGGCCCCAGGGTGATCCGGCCCCGGGTGGGCTTGAGCCCGAAGAGGCCACAGCAGGAGGCGGGGATGCGGATCGAGCCGCCGCCGTCGCTGCCGTGGCCCATGGGCACCATGCCGGCAGCCACGGCGGCGGCCGTCCCGCCGCTGGACCCACCCGGCGACCGCTCCAGGTCCCAGGGGTTCCTGGTCGGCCCGAACAGCCGTGGCTCGGTGGTGGGCAGGATGCCGAACTCGGGGACGTTGGTCTTGCCGACCACGATCAGCCCCGCCCGCCGGTGGCGGACGACCAGCTCCTGGTCGTGCCGGCTGACGTAGCCCTCGAGGAAAGCCGAGCCCTCCCGGTGGGGGGCCCCGGCCTGCTCCGCGATCAGGTCCTTGAGCACGAAGGGCACGCCCGTGAACGGACCCTCCGGCAGGGGGCCACGGGCCCGCTCCAGCGCCTGATCGAAGAGCGGGATGACGACGGCATTGAGGGTCGGATCGAGCCGTTCGATCCGGGCCACGGCGGCCTCGACCAGCTCTCGAGGCTCGACCTCGCCCCGCCGCACCAGCTCCGCCTGAGCGGTGGCATCGCTGAACGCCAGCTCATCCATGCTGCACCTCCGGGACCTCTCGCGCGGCCGGACCGGGCCCGGCCAGCCCGAGCGCAGCATAGGGCCTTGGCATCGTAGCGACGACGGCTCCTGGAGGGACCCGCGACGCCCACCCCTCCGCAGGGGGATCCGCGATCGCGCCCCGGTGCTCCAGGGAGGGCTCGCTGCCGGGTGAGGCTCGCTCCCTGCGGCGACATCGCGCCCCGGCGCTCCAGGGAGGGCTACCGGGACCGGCCCGCCTCGCCGCCCGGGGCGAGGCGGCGACGCCTCCCGGGAAGGCCCGCAGGAGGAACCGGCGCTCCCCACCCGCTCCTTGCCGCCGGGAGCGGGCGTCAGACCTCGACCAGGCCCTTGCGCACCGCGTACAGCACGGCCTGGGACCGGTCGTAGATCCCCAGCTTCTCGTACATGTTGCTGACGTGGTTGCGGACGGTCTTCTCGCTGAT